>CAZEFG010000168.1:0-5747 GCA_964511355.1 uncultured Iamiaceae bacterium | reverse complement strand
TCGCCGCTGAGCCGGTTGAACAAGGTTGACTTGCCGACGTTGGGACGACCCACGATCGACACCGAGAACACCCGATCGGCATCAGGGTCGTCGATGGACGACACCTCGAGGGAAACCTCCTCAGGGAGATGATCGACGACCTCGTCGAGAAGGTCGCCGGTGCCCCGACCGTGCAACGCGCTGATAGGCCACGGATTGCCAAGCCCCAGCGACAACAGTTCCCACGCAGCAGCTTCGCGGTTCCCGTCATCGACCTTGTTGGCCACCACCATCACAGTGGTCTGGCCACCGGCGCGGCTCGGTCGCCGCACCGCCTGCATCAGGAGTTCGGCCACCTTGGCGTCGTCCTCGGTGACGCCGACCTCGGCGTCGACCACGAACAGCACGACATCGGCGTCTTCGATCGCCTTTTCGCTCTGGCGCGACACCTTGTCGTCGAGTTCGGTGCCCGACGGCATCCAGCCACCCGTGTCGATCAGGAGGAAGCTCCGGCCCCGCCAGTCGGCTTCGACCTCCTTGCGATCGCGGGTGACTCCCGGCCGCTCCTCGACGATGGCCTCGCGCCGGCCGAGTATGCGGTTCATCAGCGTCGACTTACCGACGTTCGGCCGACCGACGATGACTACCGTCGGCAGTTCGTCAGGCGTCGGTTGCGCAGCGCTCGATTCCCGGGCGTTCATCGGGCCGCCCCCACCGTGACCGACCGGTCGAGACCAAGTGCCCGACGCAAGGCGAGGCCGTCGGTGGCCACCACCTCGACGGGACGGGGCAGGTCGGAGGGTTCGAGTCCGTCGAGGAACCGTCCCTGGGACAGACATACATCGGGCAGCAGATACCGGTGCCCGACCGGTTCTTCCGCCAGGACCCGTTGCAGGTCTTCACCCACCATCAGCCCAGTGACCCCCACATTTCCGCCGAAATAGTCGTTGGGGACTTCGATCACCCGGACGTCGACGCGGCCGAGGCTGGCCACGAGGGGGCGCAGGACCTGGGCCCCGAGCGTCGCCGACAGCAACCCCACCGGCGCATCGGCGCGAGGACCGATGGTCACCGACACCGAGCCGGCCGAGTCGTGGGCCGTGACGGCTTGTGCAGGGCCGGTGCGAGGAGCGCGATAACCCTCCGCGGGCGCTCCATCGACCCAGGCGAAGAACCCGGCCTGGGTGCCGGTGGCCTCCTCGACCTGGCCCATCAGCTCCATCTCGAAGGTGGCGGCCATCCCGATGCCGTCCTCGTGCATGGGGAAGCCTTCGTAGGTCTCGGGGGCGGGAAATGGCCGCTCGGCAAGGAGGTAGTACTCGTCGGCGGCGAACACCATGCGGTGCCCGAGGACCGAGAGGAACACCTCCTGCCAGCTGCCGACGATGTCGACCACCGCGGCGGCCTCGGCAACGGTGTGGGGGCGCATGCGGGCCTCAGTGGAGAACTTCGATACACCGAGAGGCACCACACAAACCGACGCCAATTCGGGGAAGGTGTCGAGCACACCGGCCATGGTGTCATCGAGCACCGCCCCGTCGTTCAGCCCCGGACACACCACGACCTGTCCGTGGACCTCGACGCCGTGATCGAGCAACGCACGGAGCCAGCGCAGGCTGGTGGCGCCTCGCCGGTTGCGCAGCATCTCGATCCTCACCTCGGGATCGGTGGCGTGGATGCTCACGTGCAAAGGAGAGAGCCCCTCGGTGATCACACGCTCGAGATCGAGCTCGGTGAAGCGGGTGAGCGTGGTGAAGTTCCCGTAAAGGAACGAGAGCCGGTAGTCGTCGTCCTTCAGGTACAGGCTCTTTCGCATCCCTGGCGGCAGCTGGTAGATGAAGCAGAACTCGCAGTGGTTGTCACAGGTACGGACCTGGTCGAACAACGCCGAGTGGACCTCGGCTCCGAGAGCTTCGCCGTCGGTCTTGCCCACCACCACCTCGAAGGTGAGCCCTCCCCGGTCGATCTCGAGGACGGGGTCAGCGGCATCGACCAGCAGGCGGTAGGCGATGACGTCGCGAGGCACCTCGCCGTCGATGGAGACGATCTCGTCGCCGGGCGCCAAACCAGCGATGGCAGCAGGCGACGACGGGGCTACAGCGACGATACGGGGGCGGGATGACACCCGGCAAGGATAGGGCCCAGCGGCTCGGATCGGTACGCTCAGGGGCGTGGATGTCGATCGAGTGCTTCTTGCCGCCCCCCGCGGCTTCTGTGCCGGGGTCGAAATGGCCATCAAAGCATTGGCCTGGATGGTCCGAGCGTTCGAGCCGCCGGTCTACTGCTACCACGAGATCGTGCACAACCAGCGGGTCGTCGAACGCTTCGAGGATCTAGGGGTGATCTTCGTCGATGACATCGCCGAGGTCCCCGACGGCCGACCGGTCATGTTGTCGGCCCACGGGTCGGCTCCCGAGGTCGTCACCGCCGCCGTCGCCAACGGCGGTTACGTGGTCGACGCGGTCTGTCCGCTGGTCACCAAGGTCCACCACGAGGTCAAGGTGCGCACGGGCAAGGGTTACTCGATTGTCTATGTCGGCCACGACGGCCACGAGGAGGCGGTCGGCACCATGGCGGTCGCTCCCGACTCCATCCACCGGGTCGAAACCATCGAGGAAGTCGCTGCGCTACCGCCCCTTGAACAGCCTGTAGCGCTGTTGGCTCAGACCACCCTCAGCCACCGCGACTGGGCCGGGGTGATGCATGCCACCAAGGAACGATTCCCCGATGTGTGGCTACCGGGTCGATCCGACCTCTGCTTCGCCACCACCAACCGCCAGTCGGCACTGATGCAGATCGCCGGCCGCTGCGACGCCATGGTGGTCATCGGCTCGGCCAACTCTTCCAACACCCGGGCGCTCGAGAAGCTGGCCATCGAACAGGGCTGCCCCCGGGTCTACCGGGTGAACGAAGCCGCCGAGTTGCCCGACGACCTCGCCGGCGTCGTTGGGGTCACCGCTGGGGCCTCGGCTCCCGAAGAGCTGGTGGCCGCGGTCATCGACCGGCTCTCGCCCCGAGACGGCGTCGAAGAGGTCCGCATCACCGAGGAAGAGGAGTACTTCCCTCCCCCTCGGTCGATGCGCGAGCTCCTGAGCGCTGTCGATGTCGCCGCCACGTGGTCGCTGGGAGGGTCGCTCGCTGACCGCCCCGGGGTCAACGACCGCAACATAAGCGCCAGCGACGTCCTGCGGGCCCTTTGAGGCCTCTCCCCCGCCCCGTAACCCACCCACACCCACCGACAAGGACCCATCACCCTCATGCTGCGCGCCGACTGGAACACGATCCGCCTCGCCCTTCACATCCTGGCCGCGACGGTATGGGTCGGCGGCCAGGTGGTCATGGCGGGCCTGATCCCGGCGGTACGCGCCCTCGGCCCTGAGGACCGGCGCCTGGTCACCAACCGGTTCAACGTCGTGGCCTTCGGGGCCCTGGTCCTGGCTCTCTTCACGGGGATCTGGAATGTGTTCCACGTCGGTATGGCCGATCTACCCACCGAGTACCACATGACCCTGGGTCTCAAGATGGTCGTGGTGGTGCTGTCGGGGTTCGGTGCTGCGGCCCATGCGTTCGGTCGAACGAAGGCGCTGATGATCACCGGCGCCGCCGTAGGCCTGGTCGGGGGCATCGCCGCGGTGATCATCGGGGTGATGCTGCGCGGGGGCTGAGCCGTCGTCGGCCCGGGTTTCCGGGCCTCGCCCAGGGGTAGGCGTCGCTGCACATGACCGACGACGCTGGTTCACTACATATTCCCGGCGGAAACGACCTGCCGATCATCGAGCCCAGCCCACTGATGCAGGCTCGACCCACGATCGGGCTGGCCGACCACCGTCTCGCCCGGGCAGGAGTGTTCGCCTGGAGCACCATCGGGTTGTTCATCTTGTTCCTCGGCGTTCTGCGCGTCCTCGACATGTTGCTCCTGGTGGTGGTGCCTCTGGCCTTGGCCTTGCTGCCCGCCGCGCTGCTGTCGCCGATCTCCGAACGGGCCAAGGCCAAGGGGGCGCCTCCCGCCTTGGTGGCCACCATCCTCGTCGTCGGCTTCCTGTTCGGCTTCTTCGGGTTGCTTGGCCTGCTGGGGTGGATGATCGCCAGCCAGCTGGGCGACATCGTCGACACCCTCGAAGACGCCTACGCCGACATCGCGGCCTGGCTCGACGAGAGGTTCGGGTTCACCATTCCCGAAGCCAGCCAGCTCCTCGAGACCGTGGAGACCTGGCTCAACGAACTGGATCTCAGCGATCAGGCCATGTTCGTGGCCGGCACCACTCTCGAGGTGCTGAGCGCCCTGCTCCTTGGCCTGGTCGCCCTCTTCTTCTACCTGAAGGATGGCGAGAAGCTGGCGCAGTTCGCCCTCGACCTCACCCCCGCCCGGCTGCGGGGCGATGTTGCCGAGATCGGTCGTCGTCTGTGGGCCACCGTCGGCGGCTACTTCCGGGGCCAGATCATCGTGGCCGCGGTCGACGCCGTCTTCATCGGCCTGGGTCTGGTCCTTCTCGGCGTCCCCCTGGCTCTGCCGCTTTCGATGTTGGTGTTCATCGGCGGTCTGTTTCCCATCGTCGGGGCCTTTACCGCCGGCGCCGTCGCCGTGCTCATCGCGTTGGCTCATGGGGGCATCGGCCTCGCCCTCGCCGTCCTTGCGCTCAACGTGGTCGTGCAACAGACCGAGGGCAACCTCCTCGAACCGCTCATCGTCGGGCGAGCCACCCAGCTCCACCCCCTCGCCGTACTGGCCGGACTCACCGCGGGTGCGGTCACCATGGGCCTACTGGGAGCGTTCCTCGCCGTACCGCTACTGGCCTGCGCGGTGCGGATCGCGGGTTACGTGCTCGAGCGCGACAGCGAACGCGCCATCGCCCCCGCCGCCATACCGGACGAGTAGCTCCTCCCCGTCCCCCTTCTGGGCGCGTGAGCGCGCGTGGGGAGCGCGCTCACACACCCGGTTGGGCGGCCGAGCGTCAGGTCAGGTCGACGTCGTGGTTGTCAGGGTCGCGGTTCATGGCACCGACCACCGCTCGCAGCGAGGCGGTGAGGATGCTGTCGTCGCGCCCGACGCCCCAACACAGCGAGCCATCAGCCCGGCGCACTTCGACATAGGCCACTGCGGTGGCGTCGGACCCGCTCGAAACGGCATGTTCGGAGTAGTCGGTTATGTCGATCTTGGCTCGATCGCCCAGGTCGCCGAGGTCGGAGTGCACGCCGGCCACAAACGCCGCCAGCGGCCCATTGCCTTCACCGGTGACGGTGCGTGGCACGCCGTCGACCACCAGCTGCGCGGTGATGTGGGTCGTGCCGTTGCTGGTGGACACCTCGGCGGTGCGCAGGGTTATCGGCGCATCATTGGGCAGGTAGGTGGCCTGGAAGTGGTCCCAGATCCCGGCCGCGCTCACCTCGGTGCCGGTGTCTTCGGTGACCTTTTGGATCGTGCGGGAGAACTCGATCTGGAGCCGGCGTGGAAGCGCGTAGCCGAACTCCTCTTCCATCAGGTAAGCCACGCCACCCTTGCCGGACTGACTGTTGACCCGGATCACCGCTTCGTAGGTTCGGCCGACATGGGCCGGGTCGATCGGTAGGTATGGCACCTCCCAGACGGGGTACTTACCGTCGACCTCAGTCTGGCGTAGGGCCGCGAAGCCTTTCTTGATGGCGTCCTGGTGCGATCCGGAGAAGGCGGTGTAGACGAGGTCGCCGGCGTAGGGATGACGGGGATGTACCGGCAGGCGGTTGCAGTACTCGGCCACCCGGCGCAGCCGGTCGATGTCGTGCAGGTCGAG
>CAZEFG010000167.1:0-5755 GCA_964511355.1 uncultured Iamiaceae bacterium | reverse complement strand
TCGTCGTGGTCGAGCAGTCGATCAACGTGGCCCTCACCGTGGCCGAGACCGCCTATTTCATGGAAAAGGGCGAGATCCGGTTCAAGGGCCCCACCAGTGAACTACTCGACCGCCCCGACATCCTCCGGGCGGTCTTCCTCGAAGGCGCCTCTTCGCTCCAGGGCCCGACGGCCACCGGCACCAACGGCGCCGGCGCCAAGGCCGCCGCCCACGGCTCGGTGGTGCTGCGGGCCGAGGGCCTCACCCGTTCGTACTCGAGTGTGCTGGCGGTCAACGATGTCACCTTCGACCTCCGCCAGGGCGAGATCCTTGGGATCATCGGCCCCAATGGCGCGGGCAAGACCACCTTGTTCGATTTGCTGTCGGGGTATCTGACACCGGATCGGGGTCGACTGTTCCTCGACAACGTCGACATCACCGGGCTGTCCCCGGATCGACGAGCATGGATGGGCATGGGGCGGTCGTTCCAGGACGCCCGCCTGTTCCCCGGCCTCACGGTCAAAGAGACGATCTCGTTGGCCCTCGAACGCCAGGTCGAGGTCCGCGATCCGGTGGCCGCCGCGCTCGGATTGCCCCTGGCCCGTCAGTCCGAACAGAAGGTGGCCGCCCGAGCCGACGAGCTGATCGAGCTACTGGGGTTGGAAGCTTTCCACTCCAAGTTCATCCGGGAGCTGTCCACCGGCAGCCGTCGAATCGTCGACATCTGCTGCATCCTGGCCCACGACCCGAAGGTGATCCTGTTCGACGAACCGTCGTCGGGCATCGCCCAACGCGAAAGCGAAGCCCTGGGGCCCATGCTGTTGCGCATCCGCGAGGTCACCGGCGCCAGCATCATCGTTATCGAGCACGACATGCCCCTCATCAAGACGGTGAGCGACGAGATCATGGCCCTGGAGCTCGGCGAGGTCGTCATGCGGGGCACCGCCGATGAGGTCCTGAACGATCCCCGGGTGATCGCCTCGTACCTCGGTACGAACGAGGCCGTCATCGGCCGGTCGGGCCCAACCTGACGGCTGGCCTTCTAGCACATGCTGCCTGGGGTTCCGGCGGTATGGGTACAGGTTGCTATGGCTCAGGCCGACGGATACCAGTACCGTACCGATGGGACCAGTAAGTCTGTGAAGGGCGTTCAAATTCTCTGCCGTACCCCTGACCGACGTGGCTGCCGGCCATGACGCTGCCTGAAGACGTTCGAGTCGTTGGGTCGGTTGAGCGCGCCATCGGGTGGTGGCGGGCGGTGGTCGAGCGGTCCACTGACGTTCTGGTGGCGATGGGCCGCGACGGCAAGATCAACTACATGAGTCCCGCCGGGATGCTGGTGTTCGGCTGGTTGCCCGAGACCTTGCTCGGCACCGACGGGTTCGATCACATCCATCCCGACGATGTCGACCGCCTACGCGACGTGTTGAGCCGAGGCCTCGACGGCCAGCCCACCGCCCCATATCCCACCTTCCGCATCCGCCACAGCGACGGCCGCTGGCGCCACGTCGAGGCACGCGCATCCAACCTGTTGGCGGTCGAGGAGGTCTCCGCCTTCATCATCAGCTTGCGCGATGTCACCACCCGGGTCGAAGCCGAGGCGGCCGTGCTGTTGCGAGACCAGAGCTACCGCAACGTCATCGAGGCCACCCCTGAACCGATCATCATCCACCAGCACGACGTGGTGGTTCACGCCAACCCCGCCGCGGTGAAGCTGTTCGACGCCACCAAGCGCAGCGACCTGGTGGGGCGGCGGCCGGGCGAGCTGTTCTCCCATGACGCGACAACTGTCCTGTTGAACTCCGACGATCCAAGCCACGACAACTTCCACCAGCCGAGCTCCATCAGCCTGCACGCAACCACCGCCGATCGCCTCCTCAACCGCCTAGACGGCAAGGTGGTCCCGGTCGAGGTCACCAGCATCCCCACCATCTGGGACGGCATGCCAGCTACCCAGGTAGTGGCCCGCGACGTCACCGAGCGCAAGGAAGCCGACCTCACCCTCATCCACCTGGCCACCCACGATCCCCTCACCGGGCTTCCCAACCGTTCGCTGCTCAACGATCGTCTTCATCACGCCACCGCTCGCGCCATCCGCACCCGTAGACCGTTTGCGGTCCTGTTCCTCGACCTCGACCGCTTCAAGGAGATCAACGACACTCTTGGCCACGAAGTCGGCGACGAGGTGTTGCGCCAGGTGGCCAATCGGCTGGTCGACGCGGTCCGACCAGGCGACACCGTCGCCCGGCTCGGCGGCGACGAGTTCGTGGTGGTCGTCGAGGACCTGCTCGTCACCGACACCATCGAGCTGGTGGTCGAGCGGGTGCAGTCGAGCTTCGATCCGCCGTTTCCCGTGGCCGGCCGCGATCTCCGCGTAGGGGTGAGCCTTGGGGTCCTGGTCACTTCCGAAGGCGGCGATCCGCGCGCCCTGCTCCGCGACGCCGATACGGCCATGTACACCGCCAAGACCCAGGGTCGAGGCCGGGCGGTGCGCTTCGACGCCGCCCTGCGCGAACAGGTCCACCGGCACGAGGACCTCGAACGGCGTCTGCGGGCAGCGGTCGACGAAGACCAAATCCGCGCCGCCCTCCAACCGGTGGTGCGCCTCCCCGACCGCAGGGTCGTCGGCGCCGAGGCGTTGATGCGCTGGGAGCATCCTAAGCGTGGGCAGCTGGCGCCCGAAGCATTCCTTGACGTCGCCGAGGAGTCAGGGGTGCTACCGGCGTTGGGCGATCTCCTGCTCGTCGAAGCCTGCCGTCAGATGTCGTCGTGGCGGGGTCGGGTAGGTAGTTCCTACGAACAGGCCGAGCCGTGGCTCAGCATCAACCTCTCACGAGGCCAGATGAAGGATCCCGGTTTCGCCTCCCGGATTCTGGCCACGCTGGCCGAGCACCAGCTTCTGGCCCGGAGCCTCTACATCGAGGTCACCGAAGACGTCGTCCTCGACGATCCGGTCGGCACCATCGACGCCCTACGCCCGCTGCGTGATGCAGGAGTGGGTTTGGTCGTCGACGACTTCGGCTGCGGCTACACCTCACTCACCGCCCTCAGGCGACTGTCGCCCGATCTGCTCAAGATCGACCGAACCTTCATCGCCGGTATGACCGACTCACCATCTGACGCGGCCATGGTGCGAGCCGTCATCCAGATGGGCCACGCCCTCGGGATCCCGGTTCTGGCCGAAGGGGTAGAGCTGGTCGAACAGCAGCATCTATTGGCCGTGTTGGGTTGCGACATGGCCCAAGGCCACCTATTTGCCCGCCCGGGCGATGAAGACGCCATGGCGCGCCTCCTCGGGTAGCGGTCACCCGTCACCCATGTCGGAGTTTCGGGGACGTGCGGCCTACACTGGTTGATCCGTGCCCCGACCCCGTGTGAGCCGCGCGCTCTTCTAGCCCGCGCAGCGCCACGTTTGGGTGGGGCCGCATCGCTGTCGAGAGCAAGGAACGTCCCATGGGAGCGAACCGCACCACCTTCGAAAAGCTGCAACGCGACCGGGCCAAGAAGGCCAAGGCCGACGCCAAGCGGGCCAGGAAGCATGGAATCGAGGTGGCCGCGCCGTTGAGCACCGATACCGCTCCGGAGACCTCCTCGTCCAGCGAATGGAACCTGGGGTCCGACGACAAGCCATTGTCGGCGTCTGAGCTGTTGAGCCTGGTCGAGCAACTCCAGAAGCAGTTCGATTCCGAGTCGATCTCCTTCGAGGAGTACGAAGAGCGCAAGGCCGATCTGCTCGCCCGGCTGCCCATCGACTGAGGTCCTCAGCCACGGGGTCAAGCTACCGTCGCGCCCAGTGGCAGCCACCGACTGGAATCCCCATCTCAAGGCCCAATTAGGCCTTCCCTATTGGAGCGAGCTCCAGAGGTTCGTGGCCTCCGAGCGGGCCCGGTCCAGGGTCTACCCAGCCGAACAGCAGGTTTTCGCTGCTCTGCACCTGACCCCACTCGAAAGTCTGCGGGCCGTGATCCTTGGCCAGGACCCTTATCACGGTCCGGGCCAGGCTCACGGCCTCAGCTTTTCGGTCCCCGTCGGGGTCGCTGTTCCCCCGTCGTTGCGGAACATCTACGCCGAGCGTGAGGCCGACCTCGGCTTGTCGCCACCGAGCCACGGCAACCTCGAAGCCTGGGCGCGTCAGGGCGTGCTGTTGCTCAACACCACCCTCACGGTGCGAGCCGGTGCCGCCGCATCGCATCAGGGCAAAGGATGGGAGACCTTCACCGACGAGGTGATCCGGGTGGCCGCGGCGCGGGAAGAGGCGGTGGTGTTCATCCTCTGGGGCGCTGCCGCCCGCCGAAAGAAGAAGCTCATCGCGGAAACCAACGCCGCTCAGGTGGTGATCGAGAGCGCCCATCCGTCTCCCCTATCGGCGCACAACGGCTTCTTCGGCAGCCGTCCGTTCTCCCGCACGAACCAGGCTCTGATCGAAGCCGGCCGCGACCCCATCGACTGGCGAGTCGAGGGCGAATGAGCCTTTGCCGCCGATGGCCACAAGGCGGGAACCAACGGCGGGACCCGAACGTCTCATGCACCATGCGTCGCCTCGTGATCCTCATCGCCCTTGTCGCCCTGTCCGCCGGTTGCGGTGACGACTCCGTCGACGTATCGAGCACGGGGAGCGCCCCAAGCCTCGCCGACCGCACCTTCGTTGCCCGCGACGTTGTGGGCCACGATCTCGTTCCCGGCACCGAGATCCGCATCACCTTCGAAGCCGACCAGGTGCAGGCCACCGCCGGCTGCAACCACCTGTTCGGACAGCTGAGGTCATCTGACGACGGCATTTTGGATCTGGCTGGCTTGGGTTCCACCGAAATGGGCTGCGACGCGCCGCGGCACGACCAGGATCAATGGTTGATCGACTTCTTGAGCGCCGGGCCGCGCTGGACCCTCGAAGGTGATCAGCTCACCCTCCTATCCGACTCCTCCGAGATCACATTGGTCGACCGAGTGGTCGCCGATCCCGACCGGCCCCTCGAAGGCACCCGGTGGGTGCTCGACTCGCTCATCTCCGGGCCCGGTCCCGACAGCTCGGTTTCGTCGACACCGGGCCAGGTGGAGGCCTACCTCGTGATGGCCGATGGCGAGGTCGAAGGGCACAATGGCTGCAACAGCATCGGCGGCAGCTACCGCGTCGACGGCGAAACCCTGAGGTTCCCCGAGCGCTTCAGCACCCTCGCCGGTTGCCTCGACCCTGAAGTGGCCGCTTTCGAGGAGGCGGTGATGGCCGTGCTGGACACGACGATGACGTTCGAGATCACCGCCGATCGACTGATACTCACCGCCCCCGACGGCGCCGGACTCGGCCTGCACGCCGACGAATAAGCCCCTACCTAGGCGACAAGAAGGACAAGTAGGGTCCAAGGTTCGAAGATCTTCGGAGCCCGCTTGAATTCCATCTCCTATCCCCCCGAACTGCCGATCAGTGAGCGTCGGGACGATGTCATGGCCGCGATCCGCGACCATCAGGTGGTCGTGGTGGCGGGCGAGACCGGCTCGGGCAAGAGCACCCAGCTTCCGAAGATGTGCCTCGAACTTGGTCGGGGGGTCGACGGGTGGATTGGCCACACCCAGCCGCGGCGCATCGCCGCCCGTTCCCTGGCCGAACGGGTCGCTGATGAGCTCGATACCAAGGTCGGCGACGTGGTGGGCTACACCGTCCGCTTCACCGACGAGGTGGGCGCCGACACCAGGGTCAAGCTGATGACCGACGGAATTCTGCTCGCTGAGATTCAGCGCGACCGTCTCCTTCGTCGCTACGACACGATCATCATCGACGAGG
>CAZEFG010000166.1:0-5765 GCA_964511355.1 uncultured Iamiaceae bacterium | reverse complement strand
TCAAAAAGACGGCCTTCACCGATTACGACTCGTCGTTGCGGGCGGGCATCATCGCGCTCAACTTGCGCGACGGCGACGAACTGGTGTCGGTGTTCCCCACCAACGGCGACGGCGACATCATCATGACCTCCAAGCGGGGCCAGACCATCCGGTTCACCGAATCCGAGGTCAGGGCCATGGGTAGGGCGGCGGCGGGCGTGCGGGGCATGCGCATGCGAGAGGGCGACGAGTTGGTGGCCGCTGACGCGGTGCGGCCCGATGCCAACTACGTCACCATCACCGACGCGGGCTACGGCAAGCGGTCGGCTCCCGAGCAGTTCCCGCGCAAGGGTCGTGGCACCCAGGGGGTGCGAGGCATCAGCCTTCCCGAGCAGAGAGGCCATGTGGTCGCTGCGTTCATGGCCGCCGACACCGACCAGATCGTGGCGGTGAGCACCGAGGGCATCCTGATCCGCACCGTGGTCGGCGAGATCTCCCTCCAAGGACGATCGGCCACTGGAGTTCGGGTCATGAACCTCGAGCCCGGCGATCGGGTGGCATCGGTGGCGCCGATCACCGACAACGGCAATGGCGACGATGACGACGCGGCCGATGAGCACGACATGGCCGAAGCGACCATTGACGGCTCCGATTCCACCGTCGAAGATGGCGACGCGGATTCAGCGCACTCCCTGCCCGAAGGTGTGGCGACGACATCAGGCGACGCCGCCGACTGACAACCCGCAACCGGACTTCCCCCTCCAGCGGTGTACGAGGAGGAAGAACCATGTCCATACCGCAGTTCTCGCGTCGGCTGATGCGCTCCGATCGGGGCCAGGTGGTCCCGTTGGTGGCGGTGGCTCTGGTGGTGGTGGCGGCCATCGGTTTCGTGATCGTGGCCGTGGGCGAGGTGTTGGCCGATAGAGCCACCGCTCGCACCGCGGCCGATGCGGCGGCACTGGCCGCGGCGGCAGACGGCGACGAGGCGGCCGGCCGCCTGGCCCGCGCCAACGGGGCGACGGTGGTCGCCATCTACCGCGACGGCCGCCAGGTCGAGGTGGAGGTGCGAGTGGGCCGGGCCACCGCCCGAGCGCGGGCCGAGGCCACCTTGTCGAGCGCGGAGGGTGCCGGCCCGATCGCCACTCACCGGCCCGATCGTTCCAGGTCCGGCTTCATCCCGTAGGCTGTCGCGATGGCAGATCAGCTCGGCGCCGACGCCCCGGTGCGAGAGGAATCCCCCGACCTCGATGAAGAGGTCGATCACGAGGTCGATCTGTTCGCCCCCCAACCGGGCGACGAGCCCGACTCCAGCGCCTTCCCCGAAGGTCCCTCCGATCGATCTTCCCCCCACGGCGACGCCGGTGGCGCGGCCTCCTCCGACGGGGCTCGCGCCAACGGTGTGACCTCGACGCCGTCCACGGCTTCGTCCGTGTCGGTCTCGGCCGCCACTGCTGCGACTGATCGACAATCAACCTCGGCCGGGGCGTCGGCCGACGACCACTCCGACAGCGCGTTGTCCGGGTTCCGTGCCCGGTTGGGCATTCGGGCCAAGGGCCAGATCCGGGCCCGCAAGGTGCAGCGCATCGTCCGCCGGGTCGACCCCTGGTCGGTCCTCAAGCTCTCGTTGCTCTTCTACTTCTGCGTGTGGTTGATGGTGATGGTGGCGCTGGTCCTCATCTGGGGCACGGCCATGAGCTCGGGCACCGTCGGTAGCCTCGAGAGTTTCATCGCCGAGTTCCTGGCCTTCGAGGAGTTCAAGTTCAATGGCGACCAGCTCTTCCAGATCTTCGCCCTCGGAGGCCTGATCGGGGTGTTCGTGGCCACCGCCGCCACCGCGGTGCTGGCGGTGTTGTTCAACCTCATAGCCGACCTGACCGGAGGCATCCGCTTCACCGTGGTCGAAGAAGAGTCCGCTCGCCGTATCGTGAATCCTCGCTGATCTCAGGTGGCTCATCGAGGCCGAGACCGGCTAGTTTCTTCTCCTTGGCGGGGCTATAGCTCAGTCGGTTAGAGCGCACCCCTGATAAGGGTGAGGTCGCTGGTTCGATTCCAGCTAGCCCCACTTCCCGTCCGCCGCTCGCTCGGTAGACCCGTCGACCATTCGGAGGGCAATCCGTGGTGACCATGATCCGCCGTGCACTCGTGGCGTTGGGGATGGCGGGGTTCATCGCCGCCGTGCTGAGGCTGCGGGGCTCGGGGGGTTCTCCTCCCCGCGACGGTGGGTGGCGCGAACTTTCCGGCCCGGACCTGCGCTGACCGTGACCGAGCGCATAGTCGGAGTCATCGGGTTGGGTTCGGTCGGAGCCCGGGCGGCCCGCCAGCTCTTGTCATCAGAGGCCGTGGGCACGGTCCGCCTTCGCGACAGCTCCGCTGACCGCGTGGCCACGGTGGCCCGCTCGCTCGGTCCGGGTGCGATCGGTGAGTCAGGGCCTTACCCCGAGCCGATCGAGGCGTCGGTGGTGGTGTTGGCCACCCCGGCAGGAACCCACGTCGATCTCGCCCGTGACCTGCTGGCCCGCAACGTGTCGGTGGTGTCGGTGTCTGACTCCATCAGCGATGTCAACGGCCTGCTCGACCTCGACGCCGAGGCGCGCGAGCGCGGTTGCTCGGTGGTGGTGGGGGCAGGTTTTTCCCCGGGCCTGAGTTGTGTGCTCGCCCGCCACGCGGCCGCCGATTTCAGCATGGTCGACGAGATCCATGTGGCCGCCGCCGGCACGGGCGGCCCGGCCTGTGCGCGCCAACACCACCGAGCCCTGGGCGACTGGGCCATCGACTGGCGCGACGGCGGATGGGTCCGCCGTCGGGGTGGTTCAGGGCGCGAGCTTTGCTGGTTCCCCGATCCCATCGGCGGACGCGACTGCTACCGGGCAGCTCGCCCCGAGGCCCTGCTTCTCGCACCCGCCTTTGCTGGGGTGTCTCGGGTGACGGCCCGGTTGGCCGCGACTCGACGAGATCGCCTCACCGCTCGCTTGCCGATGCTGCGGCGACCCCACCCCGAAGGTGGGCCAGGGGCGATCCGGGTCGAGGTCAGGGGTTGGCAGGACGACCAGCGTTTGGTGAAGGTCCTCGGCGCCATGGACCACCCGGCCGTCGCGGCGGGGGCCGTTGCCGCGGTGGCGGTCACCGCGATTCTCGACGGCACGGTCCGACACCCTGGCGCGGCCGGGCTGGCCGAGCTGGTCGAGCCGGTGCCGTTCCTTGGTGAGCTGGCGCGGCGAGGGGTGCGCGCGGCTGTTTTTGAGGGCCTGAGCGGCTGAACCTGCCACGCCGCGGTCACGGGCCATGTCCAGCAAGCTGGACCTTTTGGTGTGACATACGGCACTCGGAGTGGTCAAAATACCCACGCTGAGTTGTTGACAATCTGAAAAGTAGTTCGTTCGGCCCTTGTGGAGAGCCCGTCGCGCGAGCTTACGTAGGAGACCTCAGTCACATGGGGAACATTGGGTGGCTGTTCGGATGGAAGAAGGGCGATTGACAATGGGCAACTCCAAGGAACTCTCGCAGCGCATCGAGCAGCACCTTCCGCTGGTGAAGCACATCGTGTTTCAGGTGGCGGTCCACTTTCCGCGCCACGTCGATCGCGAGGATCTCGCCAGGGCCGGAGCGCTCGGGCTGGTCGAGGCGGCTCGCCGCTATGACGACGAGCGAGGCGTTCCCTTCGAGCGGTTTGCCGCCCAGCGGATCCGTGGTGCCATCCTCGACGCGGTGCGGGCTGCCGACTGGGCCCCGCGCTCGGTCCGGACCTTGGCCCGTCGTCTCGAAGCCGCCGAGCAGCGCCTCGCCAGCCAGCTCGGTCGGGTGCCGAGCAACGCCGAGATGGCCGAGGAGCTCGGCCTCACCCGCGCCGAACTCGATCGCCTGCAAGATCGCATGTTCCGCTCGGTTGTGCTGGCCTTGGAACACGAGGTCAACGACGACAGCGACGAAGACCTCACCTTGGTCGACGTGCTGACCGACCCGAGCTCGGTCGAGCCGCTTGAAGAGCTCGAAGCGCGTGAGCTGCTTGGCTATCTGCGGGACGCGGTCGAACTGCTGCCTGAACGTCAGCGCCTGGTGATCGTCGGCTACTTCCTCGAAGGTCGCACTTCCCAGGAGCTGGCCCGTTTCCTCGGTGTCACCGAATCACGAATCTCCCAGTTGCGCTCCGAAGCGCTCGAGATGCTGCGCGAGGGCATCGAGGTCCAGTACGGAACCGGATCGGCCCAGCCGGTCGAGGCGCCGGTTGGTCGGGTCGCCCGCCGCAAGGCTGGATACGCCCAGGCCATCTCCTCGGCCAGCCCCTGGCGCGACCGCCTGGACTTCATCGACGAGTACGAGATCGAGCCCGAACCTCCGGTGCCGGTCGGGGTTCGCTGGAACTAGCGGCCTTCACCGGCCACGCCGGGCCGGTCAGTATTTGACGATGCGGAACCACTGGTCGAGCACGCTGGCCTCGCCCAACAGCTCGAGGCGGGCCGGTGGAAGTCGACCGACGGTCATCAGCGCTAGGTCGCTCACGGTGCCCCGCACCGCGACATCGCCCTTGGCATGGGTCTTGGCCACGGTGAATCCCTCCGGGCCGAGCCCGATCAGCCACTCGCCGTCGTCGACATCGGTGGCGTGCAGATGAACCGATACCGCCGGGCCATCCCAGTTCGCGGCCCGGAACCTTGATGGCGTCACCACCTCGAACAGCTCGTCGATCAGGTCGACCGCCTGGTCGGGTTCAAGAGGATCGGGCGTGGTGACCGACGCCTGAGCATCCCATCGATGCACCGCGGTTTCGTGGGCCGCCCTACGAGCCCAGAAGCTTGCAGGGCGCGGACCGAACCATGACGGCGTGGGATGCTCGGGATCAACCTCGGCGATGGCGTTGAGCAGATCGACGAAACCCTGGTGGTACCAATCGGCCAACGCATCGCGAGCCGGGGCGGCCGGGCGGTCGACCTTGACCAGAGCGGAAGGGTCGGTGGCGAGCAGTTGGGCCCGCTGCCAACGGTGAACCGTGCCCACGTGATGGACCAGCTCGGGGAGCGTCCAATCGGGACAGGTCGGCACGTCGACATCGACCAACTTCACTGCCCCCAAGGCTTGGCCCTCGCGGCGAAGGGCGTCGACCAGCGCTTGGTGCTTCACCGGGCCAGTCTCGCAGGTGGTGAAACAACAGGGGAGGAACTTGTCAGTCGGTGTCGGCGAGGCTCGTCCTGAACATCAGGGGCGAGGTCCACCACGGAAGGAACCTGGGGCCCAGTTCCAGGACGATGACCCCGATGGCCGCGGCTACGGCGGCGGTGACCCATTGCGGGCCGGCCGGCGGGACCAACCAGAAGAAGTCGCGCACCAAGGGCCAAACGAAGGCGATGGCGTAGCCGGCGGCCATTCCCAACAACAGGACCACGCGGAACAGGTTGAGAGGGCGACACAACATGCCAAGGATCCACAGCGCCATGGCGAGGAGCACCAGCACAGCCACGGTGCGGGCTTCGTCGAGGGCGACGCCGGCCGCGTTGCGGGCCACCTCGTAGGCGGCGAAGGTGACGATCCCTGCCACCAATCCTGACGGGACCGCGAAACGCACGACACGAGAGATGAATCCGGCCTGGGCCCGACGCCAGTTGGGTTCGAGGGCAAGGAAGAAGCCCGGCACGCCGATGCTGAAGGTGCCGACGAGGGTGAGGTGGCGGGGCAGGAACGGGAACGGGGCCGCGAACAGACCGGTGAGGGCGGCGAGCAGAACGGCATAGGCGGCCTTGGCCACGAACAGGTTGGCGACACGCTCGATGTTGTTGATGACCCGGCGGCCCTCG
>CAZEFG010000165.1:1169-5796 GCA_964511355.1 uncultured Iamiaceae bacterium | reverse complement strand
AAGCGCCACTGTCGATAGGCCATGCCCGATGTCACAGGACGCGGCGTTGAACTCTCCCCTTACGTAAGGGTATGGTCCCCAGCGCTTGGGAGCCCCTCGCCGGCGTGTGCTGTCGCCGAGGACCCGACTCCGCAAACGTCCGACCCCGTGCAGCGCCTTCGCGCGTCGCCCATGCCGAAGGCCAACTGCTTCGTGATTGCTGTTCTCAACCGCCCCGCCAGCCGCGCCCGCTTCCGTGAACAGTGGGTCGGTAACCCCAGGACCGAACTCCTCGCTGGTCTGGTGGTGGCCCTCGCGCTCATCCCTGAAGCGATCTCGTTCTCGATCATCGCCGGAGTCGATCCCAAGGTCGGGCTCTATGCCTCGTTCTCCATCGCGGTGATCATTGCCTTCGCGGGCGGGCGTCCCGCCATGATCTCGGCCGCGACCGGCGCGATGGCCCTGGTGGTCGTCAGCCTCGTCAAGGAGCACGGAGTCGAGTTCCTGTTCGCGGCGACGATTCTCGCCGGAGTGATCCAGGTGGCGCTGGGGGCCCTCGGAGTCGGCCGGCTGATGCGGTTCATCCCCCGGACGGTGATGATCGGCTTCGTCAACTCGCTGGCCATCCTGATCTTCCTCGCCCAGATCGACCACTTCGTCGGCCTCGGTACCGCTGTCTATGTGATGGTGGCGCTCGGTATCGCGATCCTGGTCGGTCTGCCCCGCCTCACCACCGCGGTGCCTGCCCCGCTGGTAGCGATCGTGACCTTGGGGGTCGGCGGCAGTCTCCTCGGGGTCACCGTGCCCACCGTTGGCGACATGGGAGAGCTCCCCGATGCCTTGCCGTGGTTCGCTCTCCCCGGAGTCCCATTCACTCTCGAAACGCTCTCGATCATCGCCCCTTACGCCTTCACCCTCGCGTTCGTCGGGCTGCTCGAATCGCTGCTCACCGCCCAGCTGATCGACGACATCACCGACACCCGGTCGGACAAGGACCGCGAATCGCGCGGGCAGGGCATCGCCAACGTGGCCACTGGCTTCCTCGGCGGAATGGCCGGTTGCGCCATGATCGGCCAGTCCATGATCAACGTGAAGAACGGCGGCCGCACCCGACTCTCGACCTTGTCAGCCGGACTGTTCCTGATCCTCGGAATTTTCGTCTTCGGCGATCTCATCGCCTCGATTCCGATGGCGGCCCTCGTCGCCGTGATGATCATGGTCTCGGTGGGCACCTTCGACTGGAACAGCATCAAACCGTCCCAGTTGAGGCGTGCACCCGGTAGCGAAACTGCGGTGATGATCGTCACCGTCGCAATCGTGGTGGCCACGAGCAACCTGGCCTTCGGAGTGGCTGGCGGCGTGCTGCTGGCCGCCATCTTCTTCGCCCGCCGTGTGGCTCACGTAGCCGACGTCACCAGCGTCGCCGACCCCGAGGACGGTCGCACCCGCATCTACCACGTCACCGGCGAGCTGTTCTTCGCCTCGACCAACGAACTGCTGCACCTGTTCGACTACACCGACCAGATCGACCGGGCGATCATCGATCTCACCGACGCCCACATCTGGGACACCTCAGCAGTGGCCGCGCTCGACGCCGTGGTGGCCAAGTTCGCAGCCCACGGGATCAGTACCGAACTTGTCGGCCTCAACGCCCACAGCGCCGCGCTGCACGACAAGATGACCGGCCACCTCCGCTCGTCGCATTGATGTCGGAACGCTACGTCATGACCGCTGACCGGATGTACCAGATCGGTGAGGTGGCCGCGGCGACCGGGCTGTCGCTGCGGACCATCAGGCACTACGAAGAGGTCGACCTCGTCCCGCCCTCGGGTCGCTCAGCCGGTGGCTTCCGCCTATACACCGACGCCGACATCGAACGCCTACACGTCGTCAAGAGCCTCAAGCCGCTCGAGTTCACCCTCGACGAGTCCCGTGAGATTGTCGAAGCCATCGATGCCGTGCGAGCTGACCAACCCGGGGAGGCGAGCGAGGCCAGAATCCGTCTCGGCGAGTTCGCCGCCACGGCAAGGCGACGCTGCGAAAAGCTCCGCGATCGACTCCGCTCGGCCGAATCCCTCACCGACACGCTGGACCTGATCGCTGGGGGCGACAGCCAGGCACCCTGATCAGGCGAGGTCCGCGCCCACGCGGGTCCCCGTCGGTTCGGGGGTCGGGCACCCGGGTAGGCAGGGTCCATGTCTGATCCCTCCGACACCCAGAGCACCGCCGAACAGCTCGACGCCGACAAGCTTCCGGGCGACCAGGACGATCCAACCGCTGGTGGCGCCTACCCGCCCGACCGGCCCCTCGCGGTCGATGACTACGGAACAACCCCGGCAGAGGCCCGCACCACCGAACCCCTTGAGGAACGGGTGCAGCGTGAGCTACCCGACGACGCCGCCGCCGCCGACGATCCGTTGTCCGACATCAACAGCCCGGCCATGAGCGCCGAGGAAGCGGCCATGCACCACACGGATCCCCCTCCCATGGGCGAACCCGGCGGTGGCTACTTCGACCCTGACCACCCCGACGGCGAGCCCTGACCGAGCCCATACGGTGGCATCCGGAATTCGGGTCGCTCTCACACCCTGACCAGACCAGACTCAGGGCGTGGAACTGGCCGAACCTCACCGCACCCGTCTCGTCGAGCTGAACCGGACGACCCTGCGGTTGTGGGAATGGGGCGATCCCCACGACCCGCCCGTCATCTGTGCCCACGGAGCCCACGACCATGGGCGGATGTGGGACCACATCGCCCCGGCGCTCGCCGCCCACGGCTATCACGTCGTCGCTGTCGACCTGCGCGGCCACGGAGGCAGTGGCCCCATCGCCAGCGGACACCTCTGGGAGGCCTGCACCCTCGACCTGGCGCTGCTGGCCCGCACCTTCGGCGAGCCCGTCGGGTTTCTCGGCCACTCGTGGGGTGGTGGCCTCAGCCTCTCGGTGGCCGGGACCTTCCCAGAGCTGGTGCGGTGGGTGGTGAACATCGACGGCATCGGTCCGCCCGCCGAGGCGTTCGAGGAAGAGTTCGACCTAGCGGCCGCGTCCGCCGCAGCTTTCGACGCCATCGACAAGGTCGCCCGCCGGGGCCCGCGGGTGTACGGCTCGATCGAAGAGCTGGCGGAGCGCCGGGGCCAGGTGAACGTCCGTCTGCCCGAGCCGTGGCTGCTCCACCTGGCTCGCCACGGCTCCCGTGCGGTCGCCGGCGGTTGGACCTGGGCCACCGATCCCCTCTTCAGCCTCGGCTTTCCCGGCGACTTCAGCCCGGAGATGCTGCTCGCCCAGTACGAAATGATCGACGGGCCGGTGCTGGTGCTCACTGGGACCGAAAGCGATGCTTGGACGGGCCTGGCCGCCGACGAGATCGACCGGCGCGTCAAAGCACTCGGCGCCCAACATGCGATCGTCGAGGGCACCGGCCACTACATCCACATCGAGCGGCCCGACTCGGTCATCGAAGCCGTCGCCCGGTTCGCCGCCGAGGTAGAAGGACGGGCCACCCGATGAGCGCCATCTTCGTGCTGCATGCCCCCGGCGACCCTGATGGAGGCGCTCGATGGCGCGACGCGTTGGCGCGAACGGACTGGGACGGGCCGGTCGTGGCCCCCGACCTTCCCGGCCACGGTCACACGCCGCCGCCTGTCGGCGGACAACACGAACTGGCGCAGCCCGCGTTCGACGCCCATCGCATCCTGACCGGAGCCGGCATCGGAGGTGAACTTCCGGTCGTGGTTGGCGTTGGAGCCCACGGGTGGGCGGCACAGCTGTTGGCGCTCGGGGGCCGGGCGTCGGCGCTGGTGCTGGTCGACGGGCTCGGCGGGCCGTGGCGAGCGCCGCAGGAGGCGGTGGCCGCGGGGCGGGACCGCTTGCGGACCCTCGCCGACGATCCCGCGGCCCTCGCTCCGCACATCGGCCCAGGACTCGACCCACGCTTGGCGCACGGGCCAGTCCCCCACGGATCCCGTGACCTCGCATTCCGAGCGGCCGCCGCCATTACCGTCCCCACGCTGCTGATCGAGTCGCCGGCGTCGGCAGTCGCCGCCGTCGACCGCGCCGAGCTGATCGCCTCGTGGGCCGGCCCCGTTGAGCTGCGTGAGGCGGTGACACCCTCGCCCGCCGTCGTCGCTGACCTGATCGCCTCCTGGCTAGTACCTTTTTGACACCCCGCGCCCCAGGGTGATCCATGAAGGAGCAGGTCCTTTGAGCCGTCCACCGACGTAACCGTGCTCGTCGTCCCACCCGAGGGGCCAGCCGTCGAGCTGATAGGTCGAGCGGGTGGAGGCAACAGCGTCAGCAACCTCAACCTGGTTTTCGACCAGAGCGCCCCGGGACAGCTCCCCGCCACGCCGTGGACCAACGGCACCTATCGACCGACTAGCACCGAGATCACCAGCTACCCAAGCCCGGCGCCGACGAGCTACGAGAACACGCTCAACGCCATCAACGGCGTGAACGCCTCGGGCGGCTGGGAGCTCTACGTCTACGACGCGTTTCCCGACGACGGGGGTCAGATCGCCGGCGGGTGGGCGCTCGAGCTGACTCTCGGGCCATCGCTGAGCATCACCGACGTGACCAGCGACGAGGGCGACGACGGGACAACCACCTTCGCCTTCACCATCTCTTCGAACTTCCCCGCCCCTGCCACCGG
>CAZEFG010000165.1:0-1069 GCA_964511355.1 uncultured Iamiaceae bacterium | reverse complement strand
CTCACCACCGCTTCGAGCGACGACCCGGTCTACGACGCCATCGATCCCGCCGATGTGTCCGGCGTGAACCTTGACGACGCCATCGAGGAAGAAGAGCCCGACCCAGACACGCCGGGCTGGCCACGGAGGCCGTCGGGCACAACCACCACGACCACATCGACCACCTCGACCTCGGTCCCCGTGCCTGTCACGTCGACCCCGCCCACAAGCGATGCCTCAGCATCGTCGCCACCCGATTCTGACGTCGGCGCCGGTGGAGCCGGTGGGGGCGCCCTCCCCCGTACCGGCGGTTCTCCGCTCGGTGGCATCGCCATCGCCGCTGCCATGTTGGGCGCCGGCTTGGCCCTGCTGGCTGCGGTCCGCCTGCGGATGCGAAAGTCCTAAACCCCGGTTCAGGCTCGGCTGTCCCGCAGTGCCTTCACCTGGTCGTGGGCGGCGCGGATCTCGGCAAACTGACGCTCGAGGACGACCTTGAACTCCGGAGAGACATCGACGGTGAGAGCTTCTTCGTACTGCTCCACTGCGTAGTCTTCGCCCTCCTCGGCGGCTTCGAGCACACCGTCGGGGTCGGAGCCGGAGATCGCATCCTTGACCGCCATCCATCCCCGGTGGGCCTTGGCCAGAATCGAGCCGGACTCGTCGATTTGGTCACCGTACGACGCGGCGATGGTCCGGAGCTCGTCGGCCATCTGCCCGCGCCGGGCCCCCAAGTCGCGGAAGGTCTGGGCCAGAGCGGCTTCGTCATCCTTCTCCAGCTTCTCGGCCCCCGCGGCAAAGCCGTCCCGTCCGTCTTCGAGGGTCTTCATGAGTTCCTTGGTCATTGCGGCGTCGTTCGACATGGTGCTCCTTGGATTGACTGGAGTAGTTGCCTACCCCTGCTCCTTCACCCGTCAATCCCTTGGCGCCTTGGCTCGGTGGGGCTCTCCGTCGACGGAGGGTTGGGCGAGACCCTCTAACCGCCGAGGACCTCCCCCAACCTCTGGGCGAAGGCGTCGGGCACGCCGGTCTGGCCGTACTCGCCGCCGAGGAAGCCCCCGTGGCCCCCGGGAAAGACCACCGCCTCGGTCCC
>CAZEFG010000164.1:0-5810 GCA_964511355.1 uncultured Iamiaceae bacterium | reverse complement strand
ACCGGGTGGTACTGGCCGCCACCGAACACGACCTCGACACCCAGGTCATCACCGGCCAGCACATCGATATCTCGTCGGCCGGGATCCGGCTACGGCCCTGGCAGATCCGCTACCTCACCCCCATCCAGCTCGACGGCCTCACGGGGTCAGTCGGACTCACCCTGTCCGAACGCCACTCCGACTGGGTGGGCACCGCGTGGAGCCCCGCCAGCCCGTTGCATGTCTCGCGGTACCAGCTGACGGGGTAGCCGGCCCGGTCCCCTGACCGCCAGAGCCGGCCAACTACCTTCGGGCCAGTGCCCGATCCGGTCGTCAACCAGCTCCGTCGCAATCCTCTAACCGGCCGTTGGGTCACCATCGCCGCCACCCGAGCTACCCGTCCTCACGACTTCGTCACCCGGGTGCTGATGGTCGAGCCCGTCGAGGGGCGACCATGCCCGTTCTGTGCCGGCAACGAGGAAGCCACCCCGCCGGCCCTTGAGACCTACGGCGACGACGGCGAATGGCTGGTGAGGGTGGTGCCCAACCTGTACCCGGCCTTCGACGGCGACCAGCCGATGACGGCCGAACCACCATTCGACCTGCACACCCATGCGCCGGCCAGTGGTCTACACGAGGTCCTGGTGTTCGCCCCCGACCACGACCGTTCGCTGCCCGACCTCGACGATGACCGGATCGCTCTGGTCATGACGGCCCTGCGGGACCGAATCGAGGCTCATTCCCACCATCCCGAGGTGGCCTACACGCAGGCGATCGTCAACTACGGGCGCGAAGCGGGCGCGTCGATCGAGCACCCTCACGCTCAGCTGCTGGGCATCCCTTTCGTGCCCGGCGAGATCGACGACGAGTACCGCAACATCGCCGAGCACTCCAGCCGCTGTCTGGTGTGCGAAATTGTTGACCGCGAGCTCGTCACCGGGGAGCGGATCGTGGCGGCCGACGAGCGGGCGGTGGTCATCGCTCCGTGGTGGAGCGGCGCGCCCTACGAGATGTTGGTGCTGCCCCGGAACCATGCCGCCCAGCTCCAGTCCGCCGCCCGCGACGATGTGGTGGCGGTGGGCCTCGCCATGCGCGACGCACTGCGCGGCCTGGAGAAGGTGCTGGGCGACGTGGCCTACAACGTGGTGGTCCACACCTCGCCCCACCGGGCGCTCGGCACCTACCACTGGCATCTGCACCTGCTGCCCCGCACCTCGACCCAAGCGGGGTTCGAGCAAGGCACCGGAGTGATGATCAACACGGTGGCCCCCGAGGTCGCGGCGGCCGACCTCCGCTGCCCGCGCCCCGACTGAGGCGAGCGAGGCGACGTCAGCCGACCAGGGGGTCCATCCAGTTGCCTGCCATCACCAGTGATCCGACGAAACACGCCGCCCCGACAGCGGCCGCGAAAAGGCTGGTCACCACCGCTTCGGTCCGCTTGTCTGACATCGGCGCGATGCGCGGCAGTTCGAGATAGATGGCTCCCACCAGCAGGCCGCCGATCAGGCCGCCCAGGTGTCCGCCGATCGAGATGTTCGAGATCAAGAACGTGAACACCAGGTTGATGGCCACCAGTCCTCCGAGCCCGGAGCGCATCACGTCGATCCCTACCGCTCGCTGGGCCAGCAGCATTGCGCCCATCAGGCCGAACACCGCGCCCGAAGCACCCACCGTGATCTGTTGGGGGTCGAGCGCCATCACCCCGAACGACCCTGCCAACAGCGAGGTGGCATAGAGGACCCCGAACCGAAGTCGTCCGAGGAACGGTTCGAGTTGCGATCCCAGCATCCAGAGCAGGTACATGTTGAACCCGATGTGCATGAGGTTGGCGTGCAGGAACCCGCCGGTGACCAGACGCCACCATTCGCCGAAGTCGACGCCGATGTCGCCGACGTCCCAGAACCGGCCGCCGCCGATGAGTGCCCCGTCGATGAACAGCTGACTGTTGGGTTGGGCGGCCAGGAAGGCCACCACGTTGATCCCGATCAGCACCATGGTGAGCACCGGCTGGTCGGTGGCCCGGAGCGACGCCATGGTGTGGACCTGCTGGCGCCCGGCCCGGGCACACTCCGGGCAGTGGAACCCGACAGCGGCGGTGTGCATGCAGTCCGGACAGATCGGACGGCCGCACCGCTGGCAGCCGACCCCGGCCCGCCGATCGGGGTGGAAGGCACACGTTGGGTAGGTAGGCGTGGGTTCCACGATGAGGCTTACCGGCCCTCGAAGGTGGCCTTGCCCGGCCCGTGTTCGAGGAACGAGGCCACCCCGGTAGCGGCGTCGGCCGTGCCGAACACCTCGACGAAACGGTCGAGTTCGACGGCGAGCCCTTCGGCCAGGGACATGCCGAGCCCGGTGTCGATCGCCGCCTTGGCGAGGCCCTGAGCCACCACCGCCCCCCTGGCCAACGCGGCCGCCTTCTCGTGCACGCGGGCCTCGAGCTCGTCGGGAGCCACCACCTCGTCGACTAGGCCCATGGCGAGGGCCTCGGCGGCTTTGACCTGACGGCCCGTGAAGATCAGGTCCTTGGCCCGGGCGGGGCCGATCAGGCGGGCCAGGCGTTGGGTACCTCCGCCGCCGGGGATGATGCCGAGCAGGATCTCGGGCTGGCCGAACACCGCGCGCTCGGACGCGATGCGGAAATCGCACGCCAGGGCGAGCTCGCAACCCCCGCCCAGGGCAAAGCCCGACACCGAGGCGATCGTGGCGCGGGGGATGGCCGCCACCGCATCGAGGGCGGCGTGAAAAGCGCCGCCCACCGTGCGTGCCTCGTCGGGACCGCCGAACTCCGATATGTCGGCGCCGGCGGCGAACAACCGATCGCCTCCGGTTATCACCACCGCCGCAGGGGGGTCCTCGGTCAGCTCCATGGCGATCTGGTGGAGTTGGCCCAACAGCGCCGTCGACAGGGCGTTGACCTTGGGGTGGTCGAGGCGGATGGTGGCAACGCCATCGTCGCCGCGGTCGAGGTGCACCAGGATTGGGTCAGACATGCTGGCGAGGCTATAGGTCGACGGCCATCGCTCCCCAAGGCGGACCCGCAACAGGCTTCGACACCCGCCCGGCTGTTCCCTCGTTCGGATGGACGCCATACTCACCCGGGTGTCCCGGTCCCCCCGCAACATCACCATCCTGGCGACCACGCTTCTGGTGTTGGTTCTCCTTCTGTGGTCCTGCGTCAGCACCGAGGAGCCCGAGACGCCGGTAGATGAAGCTGCGGTCGAGACCACCGTGGTCGCCGACCCACCCCCGATCACTCCTGTCACCGGGGGGACCGACGCCGAAGGCCAGCCCGAGCCGCCGCCCATCCACGCCGTGTTCTCGGTGGTGGTGCGGGCCGACACCAGCTGGTTTCCATACGCCGGCCCGGAATTGAACGGGCTCGACCACGAAGCAGCCGAGGCGGTGGCCCGACGTCTTCGCCAGCTCGACGCCGTGCTGACCCCGGCCGACGTCGGCGCCAGCATCGAGCTGGCCTACGGACCGGCCGCGGCTCTGTGCGAGGTCGACGCCGCGGTGCTCGACGAGCTCGAGGCCAACGGCCATCGGATTGGAATGCATGTGCGTTCGTCGGGCGAGGCGTTCCGGGCGCAGAGGGCCCTCGAGGCGTGCGGCCGTCAGGCGACCACGGCATCGGGGATCGCGGGGATGGCCGACCCCAACGGCCCTGCCCCACCCACCGTCGACAGCCTCAACAACGCGCTTGCCATCCTCAGCGTGCTCGACGTGACCCAGGTGGTGGGGAAGGTTTCGACCCTGTGCACCGATCTGGGATTGGCCGAGGCGACCCACGGGTATGGCACGGGCTCGTTCACCGCCCCTTGGCGCTCGGGCTGGACGGCGGGCCAACCGTGCAATGACTTTGCACGGGGCCGGATCGTGGTGGTCGACCAGAACCTGCTGGCCCCCGCCGAAGGCGAGACCCGGATCGACGCGGCCGCGCTGTCGACGCTGCGGGCCCGTACCGACCAGACGCTGGCTTACGCGCTCGATCTGCGCTTTGCCGAAGTCGACGCCCTGCCGGCTCCCGGGATCATCACCTGGGGCGTGAGCGTGCGCCTCGACGACCTGATCGCCGCCGATCCCCCACCGGAAGCCGATTCCGACACCGGCGAGGGCAACGGCGGCGACAACGAGGAAGGCGACACTGGCGACAACGAGACCGAGGCCACCACGGACGGAGAGTCCGAGGCCGATCCGCCGCCGGTCGATGTCCGCACGGCCCCGTTGAGTTCGGACACCCTGGCCGAGCTGGCGCTGGTCATCTCCGAGAAGTGGGCACCAAGCATGGAATCGGGACGCCTGCGCTGGATGCTGCCCGACGAGCTCGGCCTGATGATGCGCCCCCCCGGTCGTCACAACTAGCTCAATAGCGATCCCCCGCTGGATGACCTGCCAGAACCGCATCCGCCTCAGGCCGCCATGGCCCCAGGTAGCGATGCCGCCGCCTCGCTTCGCTGGCGACGCCTTTGGGCCAGCATCTCGAGGCCCAATATGGCATCGATGGTCAGGCCCAGGTCGAGACGGTCGCCTGCCCCCATAGATGTCAGATCTCCTTCGGCCTCCGGTAGTGACCCGCGAAGTGCATCGTCGGCGCGACCGACCCGAGACGCCATGACGGTCTTGTCGGATGCCCGAAATACCACCGATCCATTCTCGACGGCGACGCTGAAGCGATCCTCGTGCAACAGCCGGTGGTGGAAACTGCACAGCAGGGCGAGGTTGGCCATGTCGGTGGGACCGTCGTCGGTCCAATGCTGGATGTGGTGGCCTTGAAGGAACCAGCGGTGGTCGCATCCCGGCGCCTCGCACTGGCCGCCTGCCCGGATGTGCAGCGCCGTGCGCTGGTTGGGGCTGATCGTCCGACGACGCCGCCCCAGATCGAGGGGGCTACCGCGCTCGCCGTGCAACAAGGTGGCGGTGGTGGCATCGCAGGCCAAACGCTTCAGCATCGCCGGGGACAGGCCGAAACGACCCGCGAATCCGGCGCCCGCACCGCCCTTGCCGCCGGCCGTGCTGGCCGCTGGCGAGTCCCCCGGTTCAGCATCCGCGCAGTTGCTTGGGCAGGAGGATCGGAGCTCCTCGGGCGTCACCATCACGAGCAGATCGGGAGGTGGAGGCGATGCCGCGGCATCGCCTGCACCGATGAGGGCCAACTCGGCCACTGCCTCGAAGGTGGCGACCAATCCGGCTTGGCGTCGGGCCGCTTCATGGCCCGGCTCCGCCTCAGACGATGCCGCGGCATGGCCTGACTCCGCGAGATTGCCCGAACCGTCGTCTTCGTCCTCGTCAGGGTCGTCGCCGTTGAGACACCGGGCAGCGGCCGACATGGCTCGGAGGAAGGTGTGGCCGACATCGGCGGGGACCTTGGCTTGGATGACCATGTCGCCGTCGTCGTCCCAGCTCACATCGATCGCTCGGGGCTTGGAGGCGTCGGGTTCGTTCTGGGCCCGGCGATAACCCCGAGCGATCGCCGCCATCTGCGCGCCGGTAGCCACCTTGGCCAGCTCGAGCAGCTCGATCTCGGTTTCGGGCGTGACGATCCTGACCAAGGCCCGGACCTTGCAGTACGACAACTCGCCGGTGCGGAACGACTCGCTGATCGCAGGCATTTCCTCCAGGGCCCGCGCCACCTGCACGTGCTGGCGCGCCGTGGACGACGCCATCCCGCACTTCCACGACAGCCACTGTGAGCATGACCCGCACCCAAGATCGCGCCAGCGCTCCTCGCGGTCGAACACCGCCAACCGCTCCAGCCACACCGCCATCGCCGCCGAGATGTCGGCCAGCCCGGCCACGATCACCTGCCCCATCGCCTCGGACTCCGCCATACG
>CAZEFG010000163.1:0-5851 GCA_964511355.1 uncultured Iamiaceae bacterium | reverse complement strand
GTGACGGTGCTGTCGATCGAGCAGCTCAGCTACGACGAGTACGTCCGCGACACCCCCAACCCCTCGCACCTGTCGATCCTGTCGATCGAGCCGCTGCCCGGAGTGGCCATCTTCCAGCTGCCGCTGTCGACGGCGATGACCGTGGTCGACCTCATGCTCGGCGGCCACGGCGCGGGAGGCGGCCCTGACCGCCCCCTGACCGAGATCGAGCGTGGCCTGGTCAGGACGGTGATCGATCGGTCCCTGGCCGAGTTGGCCTACTCGTTCGAGTCGATCACCAAGATCACACCCCAGGTGATCCAACACGAGTCGAACCCCCAGTTCGCCCAGATCGCCGCGCCATCGGACATGACGGTGGTGGTGATGCTGGAGGTGAAGATCGGCCAGGAGGAGAACGTCGCCTCGTTGTGCTTCCCCTACGCCGCTCTACAGCCCATCCTCGACACCATCGCCCAGGCGGCAATGCGTTCGCAGGTCAGCCGGACCGACTCGGACAACATCCGTACCCGCATCGCCACCCGGCTGCTCGATGTCCCCGTCGAGGTGATCGTGGAGTTCTCGGAGGCGTCGTTGACCTCAGGTGAAATCCTCGACCTGTCGGTGGGCGACGTGATTGCCCTCAACCATCCCGTGACCAGCCCCCTCACCGCAACGGTCGACGGCATCGGAACCTTCGATGTCCGTCCGGCCCGGGCGGGCAAGCGCCTCGCCGCTCAAATCGTGGGCTACTCCGACCCCCATCATCATCAGCCACCAGGAGCGATTCGATGAGTCCCACCGCTACCTCAGGCGACATTTCGGTCGCCGCCCTCGGCGATCGGGTAGGAGCGGCCGCCGCGCTGTTCCCCGCCGACGGCGTGGTGCCCGGTCCCGCCGACTCCCAGACCGACATCGCCGAACTACTTCCCTCCGACGATGCCTTGGTGTTGGTCGCCAATGTCGACGGGGCTCCCGGTCAGCAACTGGTCGCCATCGTCAACCCGGCCCTGCTCACCGCCATGGGCCTGGCCGACGCCGCCGGCCTGCCCGGCGCCATCGACGGGGTGCTCGTCGCCCTGGCCGGTGGACAGGCGTTCGCTGACGCTCGCGTCGGGACCGGGACCACCGGTTTGGCCGAGGTGGCCCCTTCGGGCGATGGCGCGCTGTTGGTCGCGGCCGGCTTGTTCCTCGGGACCGAACACGTTGCCACCATCGGGGTGGGCGTCGCCCCCGCCGGTGAGAACCAGACCCCTGCCGTCGCTGATATCCCTGAGAACCTGGCCCCTGCCGCCGCTGCTGATGGCGAATCAGTGATCGCCGACGACGCCGGGCCGGTGGCCATGGACCTGCCCGAGGTAGGGACCCGTCGGGCTTCGGTGCCCACCGTCGGTGGCGATACCGGACCGAGGTCGCTTGAGCTGCTCCGCAGCGTAGAGATGAACGTCACCGCCGAGTTGGGCCGGACCCGCATGACCGTGGCCGACCTGTTGTCGCTGACGCCCGGTTCGGTGGTCGAACTCGACCGGTCCGCCGGCACGCCGATCGACGTACTGGTCAACGGCACGCTGATCGCCCGCGGCGAAGTGGTGGTGATCGATGAGGAGTTCGGTGTGCGGATCTCCGAGATCATCGACCGGGTCGAAGGGGCCTGATGGCAGCTGAGGTCAACGCTGTCGAACTGATGGTGCGCCTGGTGGCGTCGCTCGGAATGGTGGTCGCCATCATCCTGGTGATCGCGCGGGCGGTGCGGAACCGGGGCGGTATCGGTCTCGGCCGCTCGGCCAAGGGACCGAAGCTCGACGTGCTCGACCGCACCTCGCTGTCGCGCTCGGCGTCGGTGGCGGTGGTTCGGGTAGGCGGGCGAGGCCTCATCGTGGGAATCACCGATCACACGGTGACCCTGTTGGCCGAAGCGCCCGAACTGATCGATCGCTACGAGATGGTGGGCCAGGAGGCCCCCGGTGGCGATCAGAACCTGAATGATGAACTGACCGTGGAGGCCGAACGGACTGCGCCTCCAGTGGAGATGGTGGTGGGAGGACCCCCCACCGCTGATGCTCCCAAGTCGGCACGGATGAACTTCTTCGACGCGCTGCGGGAGTCGACCGTCCGACGGTCCTGACCTACCGGAGCCGCCGCGAGGTGGCATCGTCCCATGTCTGTTCATCCCCCTCTGCGGTGGGAGAGTTCGCTCGCTGAACGTCGGCCGACCCGGCCGTTGACCAGGTTGCTGGCCGCGATTCTGTTCACGGTGGGCGCGGCGTTGGCCGCGGTCGCCCTGGCCGGGCCCGCTGGCGCCCAGATCCCCGGTCCCGACATTCCGGTGCCGCCCACCCCTGGTATCCCGGTTCCTGGCCAGCCCGGGGCCGAGGATCCCGCCGAAGGTCCCAGTGGATCGATCTCGATCGATCTCAGCCAGGGCGAGACGCCCAGCCAGAGCGTGGTCATCATCCTGCTGCTCACCGTGTTGTCGGTGGCGCCGTCGATCCTGATCATGCTCACCAGCTTCACCCGCATGGTGATCGTGCTGTCGTTGACCCGTAACGCCATGGGTCTCCAGACCATCCCGCCCAATCAGGTGGTGGTGGGGCTAGCCCTGTTCCTGTCGTTGTTCGTCATGGCCCCGACGTTGTCGGAGATGAACGAGGTCGGTCTCCAGCCCATGCTGGCGGGCGAGATCAGCCAGGGTGAGGCCTTCGAGGCGGCCTCTGGTCCGCTCAAGGAGTGGCTGCTCGCCAACACCCGCGAAGGTGAGCTGCAGATGATCGTCAGCGCCTCGGGTCAGCCCGCTCCCGAACAGGTCGAGGACCTCTCGCTCACCACGGTGGCGCCCGCCTTCATCCTCTCGGAACTGAAGAGCGCCTTCATCATCGGCTTCGTGATCTTCGTGCCGTTCCTGATCATCGACCTGGTGGTCAGTGCCGTCCTCATGTCGCTCGGCATGATGATGCTTCCACCGGTCTTCGTTTCGCTGCCGTTCAAGATCTTGTTGTTCGTGATGGTCGACGGCTGGTCGCTAGTGGCCAGGACCCTGCTCGAGAGTTATCGGTGAGGAAACAACATGAGGACACAACCATGAGGACCGCGCCATGACCGACACCATGGTCGTGCAGATCGGGCTCCAGGCCATGCTCCTGGCCACCAAGCTGGCGGGCCCGATCCTGTTGACCACGCTCGGACTCGGCCTGGGGATCGGACTCGTGCAGTCGGTCACCCAGATCCAGGAGCCGACCCTTACCTTTGTGCCGAAGTTCATCGGCGTGGCGGTGGTCCTGTTGGTCGGCGGTGCCTGGATGCTGGCCGAGGCCATCTCGTTCACCCAGGCCATGTTCGACCTGGTCCCGACGCTGTTGTCGTGAACCGATAGCTGAGCGACCCGTGGTCATCGACATCGACCCAACCCTGTTGGCGGGGTTCCTGTTCGCCCTCGTGCGTACCGGTGCCTGGATAGCGGTGGCACCGCCCTTCAGCTCCTCCGGCATCCCCGTGCGGGTGAAGTTGGGGATCTCGGTGGCCATGTCGTTGATGCTTGCCCCCACCTTCGACGGCGGACCCGAGGTGCTGGAGACCTTCGCCTTCCTGTCGGCTTTGGTGTATCAGGCCCTGGTGGGGCTGGCCCTCGGGTTCGCGGTCTACCTGCTGTTCGCGGCGGTCCAGGCCGCGGGAGAGATGATCGACATGTCGGGAGCGTTCAGCAGCGCATCGCTGTATGACCCGTTCTCGAACGCCGCCTCGACACCGATCGGGCGGATGTTCCAGATGCTCGCCATCACCATCCTGTTCGTCACCAACGGCCATGTGCTGTTGATGCGCGGTTTGATGACCAGCTTCGAAGCCGCACCCCTCAGCGGCCTACGGCTCGAAAGCGTGGCTGATTTCCTGGTGCGCGACATCTCGACCTTTTTCGTCGCCGCCGTACAGATCGCCTTCCCCATGCTCGCCGCCTTGTTCCTGGCCGAGGTGGCCCTCGGCCTGCTCACCCGGGCGGCACCCCAGATCAACATCCTGGTCATCGGATTCAACGTGAAGGTGCTGGTGCTGATCTTCATGACCGGCCTCACCCTGGCGGTGTTGCCGGCGGCGGTCGAGCGCATCGTCGAACAAGCCGTGATGGCGCCCCGTGGCTGGTTCGGGGGGTGATCAGCAGTGGCCGGTGACAAGAGCCAGAAGACCGAAAAGCCCACCGCGAGGCGCAAGAAGGAAGCCCGCCAGGAAGGTCAGATCGCCAAGTCCCAGGACCTCTACGGCTGGGTCGCCGTGCTGGTGGGGTCGTTCATGGTGCCGATCCTGGTCGGCGCGATCGGCGGGCGTCTGATGAACGGGCTGGGGGACCTCCGCGACGTGATGTTCCAACCCGAACCGGCGGTGATGGGCAAGGTGGCGCTGTCGTTGGCGATGTCGGTGTTCATGGTGCTGGCGGTGTTCCTGGTGGGTGCCATGGTGCTGTCGATCGGGGTCAACCTCGCCCAGGTGGGCTTTGTGATGTCGGGCAAGGGCATGAAACCCAAGTTCAACCGCATCAGTCCCGCCCAGGGTTTCAAGCGCCTGTTCTCGATACGCACGGTGTGGCAGGCGGTGACCGGTATCGCCAAGATGGCGGCCGTCGGAATGGTTTCGATACCGCTGCTCTACGGGGTGGCCGGCGACCTCATCGGCGGACTCCAGTTCGAGCTCACCGCCGGTATCTCCTATGTGGGATCGAGCACGCTGGGGATCGTGCGGATCACGGCCATGGTCGGCCTGTTGATCGCGGCGGCTGACTACGGATTCCAGAGGTGGAAGACGAGCAAGGACATGATGATGTCCAAGCAGGAGATCAAACAGGAGATGCGCAACACCGAAGGCGACCCTCACGTCAAGGCTCGCCAACGGTCCATGAGGATGAGCGCATCTCGCAACCGGATGATCGCTTCGGTGGCCGACGCCGACGTGGTGATCACCAACCCCACCCACGTGGCGGTCGCCATCAGCTACCAGCCTGAAACCGGTGCCCCGAGAGTGGTGGCCCGGGGAGGCGACAGCGTCGCCCAAAAGATCCGCTACGCCGCCCGTTCGGCCGAGGTGCCGATCGTGGAGTCGCGTCCGCTCGCCCGGGCCTTGTACGCCTCATGTCGCGTCGATGACGAGATCCCCCGCGAGCTGTACGAGGGCGTGGCCACCGTGTTGGCGTTCGTGCACCGCCTCAAGCGCCGGCCAACCGTCACCGGCGAGCACATCCTGGAGGTCCCGACATCGTGGGACCCCGAGATGTCCGACCTCGGCGCGGGCCGGCGTCGCCGTCGACGCAAGCCGGTGGCATGACTCCTGACCGAACCCTCATCTGAGGGGTATAGGCGCCGACCAAGTCGCCGATTGAAAGTTCGATCCCCGCCAGGACGGCTCGGGGTTCTGACCGGCACGGACGCCCGGTGACAGCAAGTGAGCGCTGTGAGCGACCGACGACTCGGCAGAAGCCTGTTTCCGGCAGCGGTGGTTTTGGTGGTGGCCATGATGGTCATCCCCATGCCCACGTGGCTGCTCGACCTGCTGCTCACGATCAACATCGCCGCCTCGGTGCTGTTGTTGCTGGCCTCGCTCAACGTCAGCCGGGTCCTCGATCTCGCCGTGTTTCCGTCGTTGCTGCTCGTGGCCACGCTGTTCCGCCTGGGCCTCAACGTCAGCACCACCAGACTCATCCTCTCCCAGGGCGATGCCGGTGAGGTGATCGCCGCCTTCGGCAGCTTCGTCATCTCCGGCTCACTCGTGGTCGGCCTCGTCGTCTTCCTCATCCTGGTGATCATCCAGTTCGTGGTGATCACCAACGGCGCCACCCGCGTGGCCGAGGTCGGCGCCCGGTTCACCCTCGACGCCATGCCCGGCAAGCAGATGGCGA
>CAZEFG010000162.1:0-5879 GCA_964511355.1 uncultured Iamiaceae bacterium | reverse complement strand
CAACAACTCGGGCGCCACGTCGAGCTTCGGGAGGCACTCGGCGAGCAGCGGGGCGTAGCGGCCGTTGTAGATGATGGCTTTGGGCGCGGCGTCGTTGAACACGTACACCAGCTCTTCGGCCACGTACCGGTAGTTGATGTTCACCGGCGCGACCCGTGCCTTGTAGGCGGCGAGCATGCCTTCGAGGTACTCGTTGCCGTTGGTGAGATAGAGGGCGATGTGGTCCTGGCCCGACTCCCAGGGGGCGAGGCCGTCGTAGCTGCCGGCACCGAGGCCGGCGTCGGCGAAGATGTTGGCCAGGCGGCGGGTGCGGTCGGTGATGTCGGCCCAGGTGTAACGGCGGTCCCGCCACACGATGCACTCACGGTCGGGTACCGCGGCGGCGATCGCTTCGTGGATGACGGCGGTGTTCAGCTCGAGGCCGGGCTTGGCGATAGCGACTGGATCGGTGGGGAGGGGCACTTACTTGCTCTGGCTTTCGTGCTCGGGGTTGCGCAGGCTGCGGATGACGAAGTCGGCGTAGTACTCGCCGATCTCCTCGGCGCTGAGGGGCCCATCTTCCCGGAACCACACCGCGGCCCGCGAACCCAGGGCGAGGATGCCGTTGGCGGCGAGGGTGACGTTGGTGTCGATGAGCTCGCCGCCGTCGACCCCGGCGACGATGGTGTCGCGAAAGATCGCTTCGTAGGCGTCGCGCACGACGCGCACCTCCTTGAAGCGATCGGCGCTGAGCGCCCTCAGCTCGGCCCAGCCGATCTGCGCGGTCTGGCGGTGGCGGCAGTGGTAGATGACGTGAGCGGTGGTGGCGGCTCGGAGCTGGTCGATGGGCGACCCGTTCTTGCTCTCGACCGCTTCGACGATCGAGTTCATGCCGTCGCGGGTCGACTCGGTGATGATCGTGGCCAGTAGTTCTTCCTTGCTGCTCACGTGGTTGTAGATCGAGGCGGCCTCGATTCCGACCAGGGTGGCTATGTCGCGGATGCTGCTGGCGGCGTAGCCCTTGGTGGCGAACAGTTCGATGGCGGCCTTGAGAATGCGGCCCTTGGTGCCGAGTGCTTCTCCGTGCCAGGTAGTAGGTGCGAGCTCCACGGCGGCGAGCGTACCGCGGCGCCGCTTGCCATGCTAACTAACGATCGTTAGTGTGACCGTCGTGACTCTTCCCAAGAACCTCGTGACTATTCCCAAATACGACGAACTGCCCGTCATCGAGGCCATGGACCTACCTCACGCCTGGGGGGTCTTCGGCGAGAACGACCAGCTCGGATCGATCAACCACCTCACCCCTGAGCGGGTGGTGGCCGCCGCCGGGTTGGTGCGCACCGGCCGGGTCCACAACGTGGTGGTGCCCATCGACGGCATCAACCCCCCGCTGTACGGTCGGGCCCCCGTCGAACACGAGATCTTCGAGATCAGCCGCAACAGCCGCGACGACAAGCTCGATTCGTTCTACCTCCAGTCGTCATCGCAGTGGGACGGACTGCGCCACGTACGGGCCCGCGAGTTCGGTTTCTGGGGTGGCATCACCGACGAATCGGAGTTCAAGCCCGGGTCGGGGCCGCTCGGGATCGAGCACTGGGTCAACCACGGGATGGTCGGCCGGGGTGTGCTGCTCGACATCGCCCGCCACTTCGAGGGCGACGGCTATGACCCCATGGTCAAGCGGTCGATCGAGCCGGACGACCTCGAAGCCATCGCTGAGGCCCAGGGCGTCGAGCTGCGCGAGGGCGACATCTTGTGCCTGCGCACCGGCTGGATGGGCGCCTACTTCGCTCTCGAAGGTGAAGAGCGCACCCGCAAGGGTGATTCGAAGGAGTTCGTCGGACTCGGAGCCGGTGAGGACATGGCCCGCTGGCTCTGGGACCATCACGTCGCGGCAGTTGCCGCCGACAACCCGGCGGTGGAGGTGTCTCCCGGCGATCCCCAGGTCGGGTCCTTCCACCGTCGGATGATCCCTCTGCTGGGGCTGGCGTTGGGCGAGCTGTTCCAGTTCGACTCGCTGGCCGAGCAGTGCGCCGAGGACGGGATCTATGAGTTCCTGTTCGTCGGCATCCCCCTCAACGTCACCGGTGGCGTGGGTTCCCCCGCCAACTCCATAGCGATCAAGTGACCGATCCCCTCGGCTCCGGCCCCGCCGCCGCTGTCCCCGCCCTTCCTACGCTGCCGCTCGGGCTCACCGTCCACCCCGACGACGAGGCGTTCCAGCTCCGCTTCCGGCAGTGGCTGGCAGGCCAGCAGATCGAGGAGCCCGCGGCCGATCCGGCCGAGCTGCTGGCCCAGCGCCGGGCCTGGCAGAACAAGCTGCACGAAGCCGGTTGGGCGGGGGTGTCGTGGCCGGTCGAGTTCGGAGGCCTGGGGGCGTCGCCGATCCGTCAGTACCTCTACTACGAGGAGCTGTTGGCGGTGGGGGCACCCGAGATGCCCAATCGGCCGGGCCTCATCCTGCTCGGCCCCACCCTGATCGTGCACGGCTCCGACGCCGTCAAGGCCCGCTACCTGCCCCCGATCCTGTCGGCGGGGGAGTTGTGGGCCCAGTGCTTCTCCGAGCCCGACGCTGGGTCGGACCTGGCCTCGCTGCGTACCACCGCCACCCTCGACGGCGACTCGTGGCGCATCGACGGGCAGAAGACGTGGGTGACGATGGGCGCGGTGGCCGACTTGGCCGTGGTGCTGGTCCGCACCGGTGACCCCGCCGCCCGCCACCGCTCGCTCACCATGTTGCTGGTCGACCTCGACCAGCCCGGGGTCGAGGTGGTGCCCATGCGCCAGGCCAACGGCGAGTACGAGCTGGCCGAGATCTTCTTCGACGGCGCCACCACCCCCGCCGACCACGTGGTGGGCGAGGTCGACGGCGGCTGGGCGGCAGCCATGACCCTGCTCGAGTTCGAGCGCAGTGATCGCCTCTTCACCGACCACGGGCCCATGCTGCGACGCATCGAGGCGACCCGGGCCGATCTGGTGACCGGTGCCGAAGCGGGCGCCGACCCGGCGCACATCGCGGGTCTGGTCGAGCGTCTCACCGACCTGTGGGTGCGCGCCCACCTATTGCGCGAGATGAACCTGGGCATCGTGTTCAGCCGCGAGCGGGGCGAGGCGATCGGCTCGTGGAGCTCTCCGGTCAAGGTCTACTGGGCCGAACTCAACCAGGACCTGGCCCAGATCCGGCTCGACATCGCCGACCTCACCCACGGCCTCGGCCACCCCGATGTGCGGGGCTACCTGTACGGCCGCATGAGCACGGTCTATTCGGGGGCCATCGACGTGCAGCGCTCGATCATCGCCGAGCGTCTCCTCGGCCTACCCCGCCCGCTACGCGCCGGCCAGCCCGCCAAGCAAGCGGCCGCCCAGCAAGCGGCCGCCAAGCAGTCCGCCACCAACCAGCCTGCCAAGGAGTCGTAGTGAGCACCGGCCAACTTCCCGAGTTCGAGAACATCCTGCTCGAGCGTGACGAGGCGCTGACCTGGATCACCCTCAACCGCCCTGACCGGCTCAACGCCATGAACCCCCAGATGCTCGACGAGTTGGAGGCAGGCCTCGAAGCGCTGCGCACCGACGACGACACCCGGGTGGTCGCCATCCGGGGCGCCGGGCGGGCGTTCTCGGCGGGCTACGACGTGGAACGCAAGCCCGGTCCCCACGTCGAGCCCGACATCGTCGACGACTACGAACGCCTGCACGGTCAGATCGCCCGTTTCCTCAAGCTGTGGGACTTCCCCAAGCCGATCATCGCCGCGGTCCACGGCTACTGCCTGGCCGGGGCGACCCAGCTGTGCGTCTCGTGTGACATCACCGTGGTGGCCGACGACGCCGTGATCGGCCTGCCCGAGATCCCCATGGGCGGGGGCTACATCACCCCGATGTGGGTGCCGTTGGTGGGGGTGAAGCGGGCCAAGCAGATGTCGTTCATGGCCGGTAGCCGCATCAGCGGGGTCGAGGCGAGCCAATGGGGGTGGGCCAACTACTCGGTTCCCGCCGACGAACTGGAGGCCAACGTCGCCTCGATGGCCCACATCATCGCCCGCACCCCCGCCAAGGTGCTCCAGATGAAGAAGGTGGCGCTCAACCGGGTGGCCGACGTCATGGGCTTCCGCACCACCGCCCTCATGGGTGCCGAGACAGATGCACTGCTGCACTTCTCCGAGCCGGTGCAGGAGATGCGGGCCAGCATCCGTGAGCATGGCCTGAAGGAAGCGATCGCCCAGTTCAAGGCCGAGCCATGACCTCCCCGTCGGTGTCCCCGTCGGTGTCCCCGAACATGGCCCGCTCGCTCGTGTTGTCGATGAGCTGGGTGCGTGAGTTGGTGCCGCTGGCCCAGGCGGCCGAGGCCGCCGGGTTCGACCGGGTGTGGACCACCGAGTACCAGGGCTATGACGCCATGATCCGCGCCGCTCTCGTCGCCGGGTCCACCGACCGCATCGGCATCGGCACCGGCATCACCTACGGCTTCACCCGGGCCCCGTTGGCCATGGTGGCGGCGGTGGCCGACGTGCAGTCGGCCAGCAACGGCCGGTTCACCCTGGGCATCGGCATGGGCACCAACGGGATGCGCACCCGCTGGTACGACGTCGAGATCGATCGCCCGGCCCGCCGCTTCGGCGAGTACGTCCGGTTCATCAAGGCGGCGTTGGACGCCGAGGACGGTCTGGTCTTCGAGGGCGAGTACCACCGGGCCGACGTGGCCGGCTTCGGGCTCCCTGACCGTGACCTGATGAGCCGGGTCGAGGTTTGGGGTTCGGGGGTCAACGCCGCCATGTTGCGCTCGGCGGCCACCCACGGCGACGGCGTGGCCCTGCACCCCCTGACCATGGCCCCCAACTATTGGGAGTCGGCCATCGCCCCGGCGCTCGACGAGGCGAAACGCCCCGACGATTCGCAGGCCAAGTTGGCCATGTGGGTGATCACGTCGGTGGCCGACGACGAGGAAGCGGCCCGCTTGCAGGCCCGCCGCAACCTGGCCTTCTACTTCTCGACCCCGAGCTACCGCAACGCGGCGGAGGGGGCATCCTGGCAGGCCGAGGCCACCGCCGTGGCGGGCCGGATCGCCGACGGGACCCCACTCGACGACGTGGCCCGCTCGCTGCCCGACGCCATGGTCGACGAGCTGACCCTCAGCGGCACGCCCGCCCAGATCCGCGAGCGCATCCCGGCCATGGAGGCGGCGCTGGCCGAGCGCGGCATCTCCGAGTTGGTGCTGCAGCAGGCGGCCCGGGGTGCATCGCGTGAGCACACGGTCGAGAGCTGTCGCCAGATGATCCGAAGCGCCGGACCGACCATTGCCGGAGACCACACCTATGGCTGAGCCGCGGGCCGACGAGCACCTGGCCGACGAACACCGGGAGCTGGCCCGTACCGTGCGGTCGCTGCTCGACCGATCGGTCCCGCCGCTCGGTGACCGCGACGAGCCCGATTCCCGCCGGGCGGCCGCCGACGCCCTGTGGGTTCAACTGGTCGAGATGGGGATCACCGGCATCGCCATCGCCGAGGGCCAGGGTGGGGTCGGCGGTTCGCTCGTCGATCTGGCGATCGTCGCCAGGGAACTGGGTCGGGCACTCGCCCCGGTGTCACTGGTGTCGACCATGGGGGTCGCCGCGCCCGTCCTGGTTGCCGCTGCCCGCGTGTCCGCGGCGGCAGCCGCGGCGCTCGAAGCCGTGATCGACGGCGAACGGGTGGCCCTGGCGGTGGCGCCCGCGGCGGGCTGGACCCCGGTTTCGGCTCCGGCCTGGACCTTCGAGGTCTCGGATGGAACCGCCAGTGGGGTGCTCACCGGGGTGATCGACGCCGACGTCTCCACCCGCTGTGTGGTCATCACCGCCGATGCCCAGGCCGTGCTGGTGGATCTGGGCGAGCCCACCGGGGGGCCCGTCGGCGCCACTGCCCCTGAC
>CAZEFG010000161.1:0-5887 GCA_964511355.1 uncultured Iamiaceae bacterium | reverse complement strand
GCATGAGGATGCGGGCGTGGGGCAGGGCGAAGCGCATGCCCGGCTCGCCGGCGCACAGGAGGAACTGGCCCATCGAGGCACCGAGCCCCAGGCAGATGGTTCCGACCTTGGGCTGAACGAACTGCATGGTGTCGTAGATCGCCATGCCGGCCGTGACCGAGCCACCCGGTGAGTTGATGTAGAGCCAGATGTCGGACTCGGGATCCTCGCCCTCGAGGAAGAGCATCTGGGCGGTGATCAGGTTGGCGACCCGGTCGTTCACGTCAGAACCCAGATAGACGATCCGAGATTTGAGCAGCCGGTTGAAGATGTCCATCGACGGGTCGAAGCCCGAAGGCCCCTGTGCAACGATGTTGTCCTGCTCCATGGATCGTCCTTTGCGTGTTCGTGGGTAGCCCGACGAAGGGTAGCGGCCGCGAAGCAACTCCTGGTGCGCCATCGGCCCACCGCCGTGCTCTTTGTCCAAACGGCGCGAACCGCTACCGTGCGGGGGTTCGCGGACGTGGCGAAACTGGTATACGCGCCAGGTTTAGGTCCTGGTGCCGAAAGGCATGGGGGTTCGAGTCCCCCCGTCCGCACTTCGTTGGGTAGATTCTCCTTGCCGTGATCCGCCCCTTGCTGGCCATACTGGCCCTCGCCGCCCTCGTGGGCGCCTGCACCGACGACACCTCGAGCGCCGACGACCCGGTCCAGCGAGAGGTCGACATCTACTCGGCGGTCATCCGCTCCGTGGCCTCACAGGACCGACCCGACCTCGCGGCCGACACCCCCGACGTCGTGGTCTTCGTGGCCCCCCGAGACGACGCCGAGATCAGCCTCGACGTGCAGCTCGGCGTGGTGCTCGACCTCGAAGAGTGGGCAACCATCCGCTTCATCGACGAGTTCGAAGAAGCGATCCTCACCAGCGAGCCCAATCAACCGGTACGAGACGATGGCGTCTTGATCAACTTGGGCGGAATCCCCGAAGGGACCACCGAGGTCCGAGTGGTGGCCGACCGCTACCAACAGGCCGACGAACTACTGGCCTTCGATCTGGTTGTACGCCGGCGAGCGGGCGAATGGTCGGTGGTCGAACCCATCGACAGCACCCGCGTCACGGTGCACTAGGGCGGTTCAGTTCCTTCGGGCATGGGCATCGGGTCGCCTTCGGACCCAAGGACCAAGGTGGCGGTGGCGTCGAGCACCTCGTCGACTTCGGCGTCGGTGAGGGATCGGTCACCCTTGGAGGCAGCATCGAGGCTCGACTCGGCCACCAGGAGAGCGTCGGTCAGCTCGGGCGGATGATCGGGCCGCGTGCGCCGCAGTGCATCGAGCGCCACCGCGCACAGGGCCACCGCCTGGCGGCTCGATCCCCGATCGGCGAGCCAACGAGCCGTGCCCAGCAACTGCTCGGGCAGCGGGACGACGAGGTCGTTGTCGCGGCGATCGACCGACGGCAACACCGTCGACCACTGCCCCCAGTGGCGCTTGACCGCTGCTCTCGCAGTGGTGCCGTAGAACACCGCTCCGATGACGAGGATTCCGGCCATGAGGTACAGCCCGACCTCGTTGCCGAGCGCCACGACGACCGGAATCAGCGCACCGGCCACCCAGCTCAGCTGGAGGCGGGCTTCGAGCCGGGCGAAGGTTCGTCCTCGTTCGGCGTCGGGCGCATCGCGCTGCACCAGGCTGTCGAAGCCTTGGCGACCGAGGGTGGCGGCCAGCCCCAGCGCGAACGAGGTCACCATGAGGCTGGGCACGGCGTAGGCCTTGGGGGCGAGCAGGGCCGCAACCGCAGGCAGTATGAGGGCAATCTCGAGGAGACGTTCCTCGATGAGGAGGCGGCGCAGGCCGGGGGCGATGAAGGTGCCGAGGAATCCCGCCAGACCACCCGCCACCGCCACCGCACCGAACCAGAACGTCGGCTCACCCGCCGCTTTCAGCGTGAACGCGGTGAAGAAGGTGAAGAACCCCACCGCGCCCCGCACCAGCCCCATCGAGGAGCTGGCGAGGATCAGCGACGGGTTGCGAAGCTCCTCGGCTTCTCTCACCCGCATGGCAGGGGTGGGGCGAAGCACCGGCGAAGGCGGGATGCGCATCGCGGCCAACATCGCCGCGGCGTAGAAGGCGCCACCCGCGAACAGCACGGAAGGGCCACCCCCGAGGGCAAGGATGCTCACGGCCAAGGCGCCCCCCACCGCCCCCGCCACCGTGGTCACCCGCGAATGAGTTGAGTTGGCCGCGACCAGACGTTCCGACGCACCCACCAGGCGGGGAATCAAAGCGCTCTTGGCCACCTGGTGGGTCTTGTTGAGCACCAGGATCGACAGCGCCAACGGGTAGAGGAGCAGGCTCCGGAGGTGAAACGCCAGCGCTAGGCACAGGAGCGCCCGCCCCAGACAAGCCAACGCGATGACCCACCGGTGTCCGCCTCGAACCCGATCGACCACCGGGCCGATGAGCGGTGCCACCACCGCAAACGGGGCCATCGTGATCAGCAGGTAGAGCACGATGCGGGGGCGGGCCGCGTCGATCGACACGTTGAAGAACATCGAGCCCGCCAGCGATACCGCCACGAAAGCGTCAGCGGCCGAACTGAACGCCGAGGTCCGTACCAGGCGATCGACCGGTGGAGGCCCAAAGGCGCGAGCGGCCAGACCGGCCAATCGGTCGATCGGGGTAACGCTTGGGGTCTCGCTTTGGGACAGGCTTTCCTCCTCGGCAGGGCCCAACTTGCTCGACAGCCAACTGCTCAATCGGCAGCAACCATGAGACCACAAGCCATGGGCTCGCCTGGCATCACGCCCTATGGTCGTTCCCGGTGGCCGAGGACCGGACTAGCGTTCTCCCATCCCCGACCAGGAGGCGCCACCCATGGGTAACTTCGTCAAGGAGTTCAAGGACTTCGTCAACCGCGGCAACGTCGTCGACCTGGCGGTGGCGGTGGTCATCGGGGCCGCGTTCGGAGCGGTGGTCACCTCGTTCGTCGACGACGTCCTGATGCAGATCATCGCCGGCATCGGAGGCCAACCCGACTTCTCCGACCTGGCCATTCGTTTCGGCGAGGTCGACCCTGAGACCCAGCTTCAGCCGGGCATCTACTACGGCTCGTTCCTCAACGCTCTCATCAGCTTCCTGATCGTCGCCTTCGCGGTCTTCCTGGTGGTCAAGGCGCTCAACAAGTTCCAGCGCACCAAGGACCAGGACCCCGACGCGCCGGCCGAGCCCACCGATGTCGAACTACTGACCGAGATCCGCGACCTGTTGGCCCAGCGCGCCCCCCAATAGAGCGAGGCCCAGGGCCATCAACCGTGGCCTAGCTCCTGGAAACGCTTCCGGGACTCGGCAATCTCACGCTCGGCCGCATCGACGCCTTCCCAGTCGCGCACCGAGGTGTGCTTGTGGGGCTCCAAGGCCTTGTAGACCTCGAAGAAGTGGCCGATCTCAGCCAGTACGTGCTCGCCGATGTCGCCCAGGTCACAGATCTGGACATACCGCTCATCGCCGGAGGGAACGCACAGGATCTTGGCGTCGGGACCCGCTTCGTCGCGCATCCAGAAGACACCAACCGGACGCGCCCTCACGTGGACTCCGGGGAAGGTCGGTTCGCTCAACAGCACCAGCGCGTCGAGTGGATCACCGTCTTCGGCCAAGGTGTCGGGGACGAACCCGTAGTCGGCCGGATAGGCCATGGCGGTGAACAGGTGGCGGTCGAGCCACACCGCGCCGGTCTCGTGGTCGATCTCATACTTGTTGCGTGACCCCTTGGGGATCTCCACCACAACTTCAATCTCGTGTTCCATCATGTGCCTTCGTTCTCTAGAGGGTTCAGAGGCAAGGTCTCGAGCCGGTCGGCCAGGCGGCGCAGGGCGCGGCCACGGTGTGAGATCGCATTCTTGTCGGCCGGACTCATCTCGGCGAAGGTGCGGACCTCGCCGTTGGCGGAAGAGCCCTCGGCGGGGATGAAGACGCTGTCGTAACCGAAGCCGCCCTCGCCTCGCATTTCGGGGGCGATGACGCCTTCGGCCACGCCTTCGACCACCAGCTCGGAGCGGTCTGGTCGCATCAACACCAACACGGTGCGAAAGCGCGCCGTTCGCTGATGCGGGGCGAGGGCACCGGCTCGTTCCAGCTCGGCGAGCAGCTTTCGCCGATTGGGGGCGTCGGCCCCGTCGGGACCGGCATAGCGGGCGCTGTGAACGCCAGGGGCGCCGCCCAGAGCATCGACTTCAAGGCCGGTGTCGTCGGCCAGGGCTGCCTCCCCGGTGGCGGCCACGATGGCCTCGGCCTTGAGCCGGGCGTTGCCTTCGAGAGTGTCGGCATCCTCGACCACGTCGGGGATCTCGGTAGGGCGAGGCTGAACCGCGAAACGCGGCCCGAGTAGAGCGGCCATTTCGGCCGCCTTGCCCGGATTCGCCGTGGCGAGCACGAGCCTCATGCGATCGTCACCGCGGTTGGGGAGGTGTGGCCACCGTCTGGCGCTGAAGGTCGGCGATGGTGGCGATTCCGCCTTCGGCCAAACCCAGCAGGGCGTCGAGCTCGGAACGACTGAAGGCGGCACCCTCGGCGGTGCCCTGCACCTCGATGAACTCCCCTTCGCCGGTCATCACCACGTTCATGTCGACACCGGCCCTGACGTCTTCCTCATAAGGCAGGTCGAGGCGGGGCTGGCCGTCGATTATCCCCACCGAGATGGCGGCACAGGTGCTGGTGAGCGGGTGGGCAGTCAACACTCCCCGCTCGATCAGTCGGGTACAGGCGTCGTGCAACGCCACCCACGCCCCACAGATCGATGCCGTACGGGTCCCCCCGTCGGCTTGGAGTACGTCGCAGTCGAGCAGGATCTGACGCTCGCCGAGGACGCTCATGTCGGTGACCGAACGCAACGCCCGGCCGATGAGACGCTGGATCTCCTGGGTGCGGCCCGACGGTTTGCCGTCCTTGACCTCTCGCTTGATGCGTTCGGGGCTGGCCCCGGGCAGCATCGAGTACTCGGCGGTGACCCAGCCCTTGCCGGTCCCTCGCATCCAGCGGGGCACGTCCTCGTCGACCGACGCGGTGCACAGCACCCGAGTGTCGCCGAACGACACCAACACCGAACCGTCGGCCATGGTGGTGAAGTCGCGCGCGAAGCTGATGGGCCGGAGCTGATCGGGGGTGCGGCCGTCGGCTCGACCAGGCGATGCGGTGGAATGGGTCATGGCTGCCGATCGTACGGCTTCGCACCAACCGAGGACTAACGTGCGGTCATGCGCGTCTACCAGGACCTGCTGGGCCATGTCCTCGACCACGGCGAAGAGCGAGCCGACCGCACCGGGGTCGGAACCCTAGGAGTCTTCGGATACCAGTACCGGGTCGATCTGGCCGACGGCTTCCCACTGCTCACCACCAAACGGATCCATGTCCGGTCGGTGGTGCACGAGCTGCTGTGGTTCCTGCGGGGCGACACCAACATCGGCTACCTCAACGACAACGGGGTCACCATCTGGGACGAATGGGCCGACGACGACGGCGAGCTCGGTCCGGTCTACGGCCGGCAGTGGCGGTCGTGGCCTGCCCCCGACGGCAGCACCATCGACCAACTGGCCCGGGTGGTCGAGCTCATCCGCACCGACCCCACCTCCCGCCGCCTGGTGGTCAGCGCCTGGAACGTGGCCGACATCGATCACATGGCCTTGCCCCCGTGTCACTGCTTGTTCCAGTTCCATGTGAGCGGCGATGGGCGGCTGTCGTGTCAGCTCTACCAGCGCAGCGCCGACGTGTTCCTCGGGGTGCCGTTCAACATCGCCTCCTATGCCCTGCTCACCGCCATGGTGGCCAAGGCCACCGGTTTGGAGCCGGGCGAGTTCGTCCACACCTTCGGCGACGCCCACCTCTATCTGAACCACCTCGACCAGGCCCGACTTCA
>CAZEFG010000160.1:2951-5889 GCA_964511355.1 uncultured Iamiaceae bacterium | reverse complement strand
CCGACGCCGACAGGCCGTGGCCACCGGCAACCGCTCCCGCCAGGTCGGTGAGGATGTCGCCGAAGAGGTTGTCGGTGACGATGACGTCGTAGCGGGCGGGGTCCTCGACCAGGTACATGGCGGCGGCATCTACGTGGTGATAGGTGGTCTCGACGTCGGTGAACTCGGCCGCGACCTCGGTGAAGGTGCGGTTCCAGAGGTCCCCGGCGAAGGTGAGGACGTTGGTCTTGTGGACCATGGTGAGGTGCTTGCGGGGGCGGCTCTGGGCGAGATCGAAGGCGTAGCGAATGCAGCGCTCGACTCCCATGCGGGTGTTCACCGAGCCCTGGGTCGCGACCTCGTTCGGCGTGCCCTTGCGGAGGAACCCGCCTTCGCCGGCGTAGACGCTCTCGGTGCCCTCGCGGACGACGACGATGTCGACGTCGGGGTCCTTGTGGAACGGTCGCAGGTTCACATAGTGGTCGAGCTCGAAGCGCAGACGCAGGAGGAGACCTCGTTCGAGCAGGCCGGGGGCGAGGGCGGTCGAGCCGACCGGGCCGCCGATGGCGCCGAGCAGGATCGCGTCGAGGGTACGAAGCTCATCGAGCACGTTGTCGGGGAGGATGGTGCCGTCGCGCACGCAGCGGTCGTAGCCCAGGTCGTAATCGACGGTGTCGATGGCCACCCCTGCCGCCCGTACGACCTTGAGTCCCTCGGCTACGACGTCGGGACCGATCCCGTCACCGCCGACAACTCCGATTCGGTGGGCACCAGTTGAACTCACGAAACTCCCTCGGGAATGGTCGGCCGGTACGAGCCTGGGATCGAACACCTGCTGAGAATGAAAAACCGCCCACCGAAGGTGGACGGTGAACAGCGCGCGGCGGCTGGCGACGCGCGCTAGCGAATTACGATGATGAACGGGGCGATGCTGATCACAGTGGATCAAGTCTCGATCCAGTGGGGCGTGGTCGTCAAACGCGTTGGTGTCCCACTCCGGGACCGGCCCACTACCCTCGTTGCCGTGGCACAGACCCATCACCTCTCCCAAGCGGCGTTCGACCGCATCAAGGCCGAGTACGACGACCTCACCACCCGGGGCCGGATCGACATCGCCCGCAAGATCGAAACCGCCCGCGAGCTCGGCGACCTGTCAGAAAACGGCGACTACCACGCCGCCAAGGAAGAGCAGGGCCACATGGAAGGCCGCATCGCTCACCTCGGCGCGTTACTTGAGAATGCCGAGATCATCGAGGCCCCGGCCGGGGCGGAGGTCGTGTTTCCGGGCTCGATCGTGCACATCACCTACGAAGGCGACGACACCCCCGAGCGCTATCTGGTCGGATCGATCGAGGAGCGTCACGACGACCTCGAAGTGGTGTCGCTCACCTCTCCTCTGGGGGAGGCGTTGTTGGGCGCCAAGGTCGGCGACGAGGTGAGCTACTCGACTCCCACCGGGGCGTCGCTCACCGTCACGATCGTCGAGATCGAGAACTGACGGAGCCATCGGTGCGCGCACCACGGCTTCCGCCAGGGCGCGAGATCGAGCTGGAGGGGCGTGGCACGACCTTCGTGCGGGAGCTGCCCGCGCCGGCGGGCGCGCCGACGCTGTTCCTGCTGCACGGATGGATGGCCAGCGCCGACCTCAACTGGTTCGCGGTGTTTCCCGAACTGGTGGGGCGTTACGGCGTGATCACCATCGACCATCGGGGCCACGGTCGTGGCATCCGGTCGCGGCGGCGGTTCCGACTCGAGGACTGCGCCGACGACGCCGCCTTGGTGCTCGACGCGGTCGGGCTCGATTCGGTGATACCGGTCGGGTATTCGATGGGCGGGCCGATAGCCCAGCTCCTGTGGCGTCGCCACCGCGAGCGGGTAGATGGGCTGGTGCTGTGCGCCACCAGCCGTAATTTCGCCGGTAGCCCCATGGCCAAGGCCACCTTCACTGTGTTCCCCACGATCGCGCTGGCGGGGCGCCTCACCCCGGGAACGGTTCGGCAGCGGGCGATGGAACGAATGATGGTGAGGCGCAACGGTGGCGATACCGGTTGGTTCCACGAGGAGTCGATGCGACACGACCCGCTGACCATGGCCGAGGCGGGTGCCGCGATCGGCCGCTTCACCTCCCATGAGTGGATCGGCGGGGTCGACGTTCCGACCGCGGTGGTCGTCACCGAACGCGACCGGGTCATCCCGCCACATCGCCAGGAGAAGCTCGCCCGGGCGATCTCGGGGGCGACCATGCACCGGGTTCCGGGCGATCACACGGTGGTGGCGACCGAGCCGCACCTGTTCGTCCCGGTGTTGCGTGACGCCTGTTCGTCGGTGGCGACCCGGGTGCGGCTGGGTCGGGTCAGCGGATGACCGCTTGGAGTTGGCGGACGATCACCGGTGCCGAGAACGTCCGCTCGATCGTGCCCGCCGAGTAGGGGCCACCCCCGTCGTACCAGTAGCGGACGTTGATCCGGACCGTGGCTGACATCTGGTAGGCGCCATCAGGGTTGGTCCGGCTGGTCGAGCGGTCGGTGTAGACGTGCTGGACGCTGGACTCGGCCGGATAAGCCTGGCCGAGGTCGCCACGCTGGGGTGAGGTGTTGTCGCCGTAGTCCCACATGACGTGGTCAAGGGTCATCTCCACTGAGATGGAGTCGCCCCAGGGAGCAGTGACCGACGTGCGCAGCGGAGCGCCATCCCAGCCGTCCATCCAGAACCAGGTGGAAAGCCCGACCAAGATGTTGGCCGGAGGGCTGGTCTCGATCGACAGACGCGGCCCCAACACCGAATCGACATAGCTCTCAGCGCCTCGGCGGGCCTCGCCGTCTACGTCTTGGATGTCGGCTGGAGCGATCCAGCGACGGTCGACCTCGGCAAAACCACAGTTGATCCGCACCGGGACGTGGTCAAGCGTCACCTGCTGCGGCATCATCACCGCCTCCATCGTCGGCAACCGGGTGACGGT
>CAZEFG010000160.1:0-2851 GCA_964511355.1 uncultured Iamiaceae bacterium | reverse complement strand
AGGACATCCCAGTGATGGAGGTAGGCGGCTTCGACCTGGTCGTGAAGCGACAAACTGGGATCGGCGGGCAGCGGCTCGAAGAGCTGGGCCTCGCCCGGGGGCACCGGCGTCGTGGGGGTCGCCTCGGTAGTACTCGTGGTCGATGTCGCGGCCGTCGTGGCGGTCGTACTGGGCTGAACGGTCGCCGCGACCTGCTCAGCCACGGGCTCCCCGCCTGAAGTGCAACCCACCGCGAGGACTGCAGCCACCACCATTGCCACCCACCTGGCTCCGCTCGACATGGACCAAGAGTACGCCCTTGATCCTCGATGCACAAGAGTGACTTTCAGTATCTCTTGCCGGATGGGGCTGACGCGCTCGGCCGCCTTGGCCGTCCTGCTGGCCAACCCACCAACCGAGCGCCGCCCACCGCGTCACCGACGCGGCCCGCCCGCCTGGTCCCGCTGCGTGTCGAAACTCTATGACAGGAGGGCCACATGCACAAGAGGTTCTTTCATATGTTTCTAGCTACCGGGAGTAGCTAGTTTTGTCAGTAGCGCCTGCTTGACATCGACCGGCATGCGCGGAGTCAGCCCAGCCTCTGTTGGAGTGCTGCTGCTGCGGCGACGACGGCATCGCCATGGCGTTGGCCGGGTGAGGTTCCCATGCGCTCGATCGGACCCGAAACCGAGACTGCGGCGACCGCCGTCCCACCGTCGTCGTGCACCGGGGCGCTCACCGAAGCCACCCCTGGCTCGCGCTCGCCGACGCTTTCCACCCAACCCACCGCCGGGTCCGCGGCGGCCAGGATGCGTCCCGCCGAGCCGACCGGCAGGACGAACGCCGCGCCGAGGGGCACGATCGTCCGCAGGCCGTGAGGCGACTCCAACGAGACGACACAAACTCGGCGGTCTCCGTCACGCACATACAACTGGACGCTCTCGCCGGTGCGGTCGCGCAGATCCTCGAGGACGGGCTGGGCGAGTTCCGGTAGCCGCAACGAGCTACTCGCCGCCCGACCGAGGGCCACCAGACGAAGACCGGGCGCGAACCGGCCGCGCTGGTCGCGTCGCAGCATGCCATGAGCTTCGAGCGCCACCGCCAACCGATGGGCGGTCGCCCTTGGTAAGCCCGACACTTCGATCAACCCGGCCAGATCAAGAGGGCGTTGCTCGACCGCCGTCAGAACTCGCATCGCCTTGTCTAGGACACCTACACCCGTTATCGTTGGTTCCACGGGACAGGAGCGTAGTCCCATATATTGGGAAAGTACAGGAAGAGGATGCGATGAGCGACCGGCCCAGGACCATGGCCGAGAAGATCTGGGACAAACACGTCGTGCACCAAGGCGACGGCGAACCCGACATCCTCTACATCGACCTCCACCTCGTGCATGAGGTGACCTCGCCCCAGGCTTTCGACGGGATCCGCCTGGCCGGGCGTCGGGTGCGCCGGCCCGATCTCACCGTGGCCACAGAAGACCACAACGTCCCGACCGCAGACATCGACCAGCCCATCGCCGACCCCATCTCCCGTACCCAGGTCGAGACCTTGCGGCGCAACACCGCTGAGTTCGGCATTACCAATCACCCCATGGGCAGCCCGGGCCAGGGCATCGTGCACGTGATCGGCCCCGAACAAGGCCTCACCCAGCCGGGAATGACCATCGTCTGCGGCGACAGCCACACCTCGACCCACGGCGCTTTTGGTGCGTTGGCATTCGGGATCGGGACCAGCGAGGTTGAACACGTCCTTGCCACCCAGACCCTTCCCCAGCAGCGTCCCGGCACCATGGCGGTCACCATCAACGGCACCGCTCCCGCCGGCACCACCGCCAAGGACCTGATCCTGGCCGTGATCGGCAGGATCGGCACCGGCGGCGGCATCGGCTCGATCATCGAATACCGAGGCGAGGCGATCCGGGCACTGTCGATGGAAGGCCGGATGACGGTGTGCAACATGTCGATCGAGGCCGGAGCCAAGGCGGGGCTCATCGCTCCCGACGAGGTCACCTTCGAGTACCTCAAGGGCCGCCAGCACGCACCTACGGGAGCCGACTGGGACGCCGCGGTGGCCGAGTGGAAGACCCTGGTCACCGACGAAGGCGCCACCTTCGACAAGGAAGTTATCCTCGACGCCGCGGAAATCACCCCTCATGTTTCCTGGGGCACCAACCCCGCCCAGGTGGCGCCCATCAACTCGGTGGTGCCCGACCCGGCCTCGTTCGAGGAACCTTCGGCCCGCGATGCCGCCGAGAGGGCCCTTGACTACATGGGGATCGAGGCGGGAACGCCGTTCAGGGAGATCCCCGTCGACACGGTGTTCATCGGATCGTGCACCAACAGCCGCATCGAGGACCTGCGGGTCGCCGCCGAGGTGGCTCGTGGGCGTCAAGTCGCAGCCGGGATCCGCACCCTGGTGGTGCCGGGCTCGTTCGCGGTGAAGCAACAGGCCGAGGAAGAGGGGTTGCACGAGATCTTCCTGGCCGCCGGTTTCGACTGGCGCGAGCCGGGGTGTTCGATGTGTCTGGCCATGAACCCCGACAAGCTGGCCCCGGGCGAACGCTCGGCGTCCACCAGCAACCGCAACTTCGAGGGCCGTCAGGGGCGTGGTGGCCGGACCCACCTGGTCTCCCCCGCCGTCGCCGCCGCCACCGCCATCGTCGGGCGTTTCGCCACGCCCGCCGACCTGGACTGAGAGAGGTCATCATGCAAGCAGTCAGCATTGTCAGCGGCACCGCGGTGCCTCTTGATCGGTCCGACGTCGACACCGACCAGATCATCCCGTCGGATTGGCTCAAGCGCGTCGAGCGCACGGGATTTGGGGTTGGCCTGTTCTCAGAGTGGCGCGACGAGCGCGACTTTGTGTTGAA
>CAZEFG010000159.1:0-5890 GCA_964511355.1 uncultured Iamiaceae bacterium | reverse complement strand
GCCCGCGACTGGCTCACCGAAATCGCCGCTTGACATCTATAGGAGCTTCGATTACGTCGCTGTCATTTGTCGCCGCCCACGTCGCTTAGTCGGGCGGTGATCAATGCCGGATCGTCGTTGGTGAAGTCTGCGCCCCGGAGCCATAGCGGCGTCCCGAGCGTCAGATGACTGTAAGTCGAGCGCGCAAGAGCGAGCGATCGGGCGGGGTCGGTTTCCCAGCGGGCCTCGCTGGCGATGGAGATCAGATCAGCGCCAGAGCCGACCAGCCGTTCAGCCCAGCGATCGATGTGGACCTTTGCCGCTAGGTGGTCGCGCTTGTCGCCGTTGCAGCGGTCGGCGAGTACCAAGTTCTCGATCGCGTCGTTGGGCAACCGGGCCCACGGCAGAACGTGGTCGACCTGCACAGCCCGACGAAGGGCATCGCCACAGTAGAAGCACTCGTTGTTCTGAAGGTCGGCCAGACCGGTCCGCAGGGCTCCGGGGAACGTGGACCGCTGCGCCCCGAACAGATGGGACCGCAGTCGCTCCTCCTCGACATCGATCCGGTTGATGCCCGCCACCATCCGGGTCCAGTGCAGCTCGATCAGAGGCCGCAAAAGGGGAGCCAACCGCAGTAGGTGATCGCCCGCGCCGGGGCGGAATCGGACTTGGCCAACATCGGCGTTGTGCAGGGACCGCAGGCTCACCGATTCCGACCAGTCGATGTCGTAGAGAAACGGCCGGTTGTCGCGTCCCACGATCTGCAACAAGCGGATGGGATAGCGGGCAAACGTCTTCTCGACGTGGTCGAGGGCGTCGTTGTAGTCGTCGGGGAAACGGTCGGCGATCTGGGCGATGCCGCGGCAGCGGGCAGCGTCGGCGACGAGATGCAGCCGCAGAATCGAGCGGAACATCTCGGAGCGGCGAGACGTGATCTGGTCGAGTTGTCGAGCCTCGCCGTCGCCGCTCAGGTAGGTGCGAGCTTGGGGCAGGTAGATGCGGAGCACGTGCTCAGCGATGGTGCGGGTGTGTAGCTCAGTGGGGGCTCGGCCGTCACTGTCCACATTGGCCGCGCACGCGTCGATAAGGGCCAGCAACAGCGCGAGCTTGTAGGTGGCGGTTCGGCGTCCCTCATCGATGACCGCCAACAGACGCTCGGCGAAGACGTTGGCAGTGGCGTCAGGCTCGTGCATCGCCGGGTCCAAACAGTTCGTGGAGGCCAATCGTGCCGAACGTGCGCAGGTACACGATGGCAATGATCGCGTGCTTTCGTCTTTTGGCAGCGAACGCTGATGACCTCCTGAGGAGCAGCTCGAGCAGATCCGCCAACATGCTGTCGCGATGGGGTGAGCGAACGACGCTCCGTGTCAGGAGCTACGCGAGCCGACGATCTACACTCCGCGCCATGACGGTGGTGGACAGCGTGCTCGCCAGCACGCTCGCGGATCGGGTGGCCGTCCAATCCGACGCCGAACTTGTTCGGAGCCTGATCGGCCTGGCTTTCGGCGGCGTTTGGCTGTTGGCCGGATGGGTGGTCTGGCGCGGGTGGGAGGCGCCAAAGGTACGGGCCTGGATCAGGGAGAACGGCTATCCGGTTCCGGGTATCGGCGGTTCGCTCACCCAGTATCGGTCGGTCCAGGGCAGCGCCTACTTGCTGATGATCGGGGCTCCCGGGATCATGTTCATGGGCTTGGCGGAGCTTTGGGCTTGGGTCACCGATGCGCCAGCCCCTGACTGGTCGTGGCCGATTCTGGCCGTCCCCATGGCCTTCCTCATCCCCTTCGGAATCGCCATACTGGCCTACTTCTGGACCGGGCTACCCGATCCCTTGCGTCCCCCGTCCCAGCGCGGCTGGGAGATCATCGACGGTGAATACCGACGGGTGCGCCAGCCCGGCCATTCATAGCGCGGGCCAAATGCACGTGCTCAACCCCTAAGATTCCCCCATGGCGGAAGCCCCCACAGAAATACGGCTCGAACGACCTCCCGGCTGGCGGTTCAGCCCCTCGGCCGCCGAGGAGGTTGCCCGCCAGCTGACCCTCACCGCGCAAAGCCTTCTCGAGACCGCTGGCCTCATCGCCCACGACGCACCGATTGTCACCGAGGACTGGACCGGCCGCCTCCGCGAGGTTTACGACGTCGACTCTGCTCGGTTCCACGTAGCCGCAGTAACGGTTGCCGACGACCTGCTCCAGACCGCGGCGATCGTGCGGGCCCGCGCCGAGGTGGCGATGAACACCTGGGTGGTCTGCCAATGACCGACGAGACCTCGGTCCGCCCGGCGCGCCTTCTGCGCTTCGAGGGAACCATGGAGGCCACCGCCGACGGCCTTCGTCGGCGCACCGACATGCTTGCCGACGCGATTGCCCAATACGAAGCCACCTGCAACGCCGAGTTCCGCGCCCCCACCTCCGGGCTCACCACCACGGTCAGAGACCTGGCAGGCGACTTCGACGACTGGGGAGCCTGGACGGGCTCGATCGCTCGAGCCGCCATCAGCGCCGATGACTACTTCTGCTCCCCATGGGGCCTCAACCCCGACGACGACGAAGACGTCTTCCGGGTCAGCACCGGCTGGCTCGCCGGCCAGCTCGGCTCCGATCCCTACCGAGGAGTCGCCGACGGAACGGCATCGGTCATGGCCCGGGGGCTCGACATTGACTACGACCAGTCCGGTCCCCCGGCGTGGATCGACCACCTCTCAGGTGGCGGCGACCTCGCTGGCATCGCCAGCGAGCTCCTCAAGGCGCAGATCCGCGTGGTCGAAGGGATGAGCGTCAATGCGGTCATCCGTATCACCACCACCGATACGTCGGTGCGGGTTCTGCGCGGCAACGTCCTAGTGACCACCTACACCGTCACCCAGATGGAAGCCCGCCTGCGGGTCCCCGTGCAGGCCCCAGCCCGGTGGACCACCGTCGCGCGCGGGCTTGGTCGCCTAAGTGGCGCACTCGGCTTCGGGGCGGGCTTCCTCACTCAGTGGGACCACGATCAGAATCGCCCGACCGGCGAGCGCCTGGCCCGTTCGGCTGGACGTGGGGCGGCAGGCCTCGGCGGTGGCATCCTCGGCGGCATGGGCGCCGGCGCCATCGGGAGCGCTGTGTGCGGCCCCGGCGCCCCGCTGTGTGTCGCACCCTTCGTCATCGGCGGCGGCATCCTCGGAGGACTCGGTGCCGACAAGCTGTTCGACTCGTGGTTCAACGACGATCCCAAGCCCGGCGAGTACGACCTCGACTCCCTCGAAGACATCATCGCCGCTGACGGCGACGAGGCCGAGGTCATCGACGAGATCAACGCCGGTGTCGAGGAGCTGGTCCAAGAACTCCTCGAGGAGAATCCGCCGCCACCGAGCCCGCTCGACTTCATCGGCCCTCGACTGCTTCCGGGGTGCACGACGCCACCTCCGGTGGACCTGGTGACGCTCCTCGACGACCTCCGGTCCGGCCCGACCACACCCGTCGAACCGGTCGACCCTTGGGAACGCTTCACGTTCGACGGGCCGGCTCTTGGGCCCACTCGTGAGCGGGCCGAGGCGCTCTTCGGCCCACCCTGATGGCAGCGCTCGACCTGCCCGCCGGCTGGGAGGTCATCCGCCCCGAGGCCGATGGCATCGAGGTGATGGCCAAGCCAAGAGACTGGCCGAGTCCCTTCTCGCCGACGATCTCGATCACCAACGTGCTCTACGAGGACGGCTTCGACTTCGATGCCTACGTCGCCGACCAGCTGAACGGTCTTACGCAGATGGCGGCACACATCATCCACGTCGATGTCGACCGATCCGAGCTTCGACTCGACGTCACCGCCGCGGTCGATGCCATGGGCCACGAGGTCACGTCCATCCAACGACATCTCGTAGGTGATCCGGGCACGCCGGTGGTGATCGCTGGCGGGATGTGCGCCGACGCAGACCTGCCGGAACTGGCGCCCATTCTCCTGCACGCCGTGCGCTCCCTCGAGCGCGAATGAAACTCGAGAGGGGCATCGACCCAGACACCGGACGCATCGTCGTCTCGCGCCGCGACCTGGCCAGCCTGTTAGGCATACGCCGCCGTTCGCTGTCCGATGACCCCCCGACCATCGCCGCTCCTGACCGACTCGTCGAGGCGGGCCTCGTGCTCGACGGCAGCGTGGCCCCCGAGCTGCTTCCCGCCGTCGAGGTGCTGCGCGCCCCTCGTGCTCGGGCGTCGCTGCGCCGGTGGCGAGCCGGCGTTCCCCGTATGCCCGTCGAGCTGATCGTCGGGGCTCGCGGGGTGATCATCCTGCCCACTACCACCGATTCCGAACAGCTGGCCGAGCTCACCTGGATGCCCCGGCCAAGTGCCGTTGCGGTGATGTTGTCCCGCCTGCTCGATCTGCCCGCGACCGATGGCCGGCCACCGATCGACCCGGGCCGGCACCATTGGGACGACGTGATGGCCCTGGCCCTCGACCCCGACGCCGGAGTCGAGGTGGCCGACCTGCGGTGGGCCCAGCCAGCCCCCTCCGAACTCGGCTCGCTCCTCGTGCTTTGCTGGAACGAGGCGGGCGGAATCAGCCAGCTCCGCCGACCAGCCGACCTGCCCCACGACGATCAGACCGTCGACGTGGCCCCGATTCATCCCATCGAAGTGTGGGTTCAATTGACGACTCTCGCTCGAGCGGCCACCCAGCGTCCTGTGCCATGACCGCCAGGTGAGCGAGCACCTCGACTAGTCGAACTCCCCGGCGGCAGCCCACCCAGCCGGTTGCGCTAGCGGAGCTGAATTAATCATCGAGCGCCACTGTCCGTTAGGCGGGATAGCGGGTTGACTGGGGTGATGGGACCAAGTGCCGGTGAGGGGGTAGCTGCCAGCGAGGCGGGGGCGTCGAACCATCCCGGTCTTCGCTTCGGCACGCCCGCCGCCCGCTGGGTGTTGGCAACAACGGTGCTCGGATCGGGTATCGCCTTCCTCGACGGCACCGTGGTCAATGTCGCCCTCCCCACCATCGGCGAAGACCTCGGTGCCTCGCTCGGCGGACTCCAGTGGGTGGTCAACGCCTACCTCGTCACCCTGTCGGCCCTGTTGCTGTTCGGCGGCGCACTGGGCGACCGGATGGGGCGGCGGACAGTCTTCGTCGCCGGGCTTGGGCTGTTCACGGTCGCATCCCTCGTGTGCGGCATCGCCCCCAACACTCCCGCCCTGATCGGCGCCCGGGCCATCCAAGGCGTGGGCGGAGCACTCCTCGTGCCCGGCAGCCTCGCCATCATCGCCTCGACCTTCCACCCCGACGACCGAGGCAAGGCCATCGGCGCCTGGTCGGGCCTGTCGGGTGTCACCACCTCGATCGGTCCCTTCGTCGGCGGCTGGCTGATCGACACCGTCAGCTGGCGAGCCATCTTCCTCATCAACCTCCCCCTCGCCGCCGTCGCCATAGCTATCGCCCTCCGGCATGTACCCGACACCCGAGCCGCACAGCGAGCCCCGCTCGACATCCCCGGCTCGGCCCTCATCACCATCTGTCTGGCGACGGCCTCCTACGCCGCCATCGAACACCAAGGGGTGGCCGCGCTGATCGCGGGGGTGGCCTCGGTCGTCTCCCTGGTTGCGTTCGTGATCGTCCAGAAGGTTTCGCCAGCGCCGATGCTGCCCCTGAGGCTGTTCCGCTCCGGCCAGTTCACCGGCGCCAACCTCACGACGCTCGCCGTGTACGCCGGGTTGGGCGGCGCCATGTTCCTGCTGGTGCTGCGACTCCAGGTCAGCCTCGGCTACTCCGCGCTCGCCGCCGGGTCCGCCATGGTGCCGTTCACCATTCTGCTGCTGGTGCTCTCAGCGTCGGCGGGCGACCTCAGCGCTCGGATCGGCCCTCGCCTGCCCATGACCCTCGGCCCTCTGGGAGCGGCGGCCGGTCTGGCCATGTTGGCGGGGGTGGAGGCTGGCGATACCTACCTCAC
>CAZEFG010000158.1:4646-5926 GCA_964511355.1 uncultured Iamiaceae bacterium | reverse complement strand
AGCTGGGCCTTGGCCCGGTTGTGGTCGAGGCGGGTCATGGCGGTGAACTGGGCGTCGGGGATGTTGGGCGCGTTGTTCATGGCGATGAGGCTGTTGGTGTTGGCGGGGTTACCGACCACCAGCACCTTGACCCCGCTGGCGGCGTTGTCGGAGAGAGCTTTGCCCTGCACGGTGAAGATCGCACCGTTGGCCTCGAGAAGGTCCTTGCGCTCCATACCCTTCGAGCGGGGACGCGAGCCGACGAGGAGCGCATAGTCGACACCCTCGAAAGCCCGGTTGGCATCGTCGGTCTGGACGATCTCGGTGAGCAGGGGGAAGGCGCAGTCTTCGAGCTCCATGGCCACGCCCTTGAGCGCGTCGAGCGCCGGGGTGATCTCGAGAAGGTGCAGTGCCACCGGCTGGTCGGCACCGAGCATCTGGCCGCTGGCGATGCGGAACAACAGGCTGTAGCCGATCTGTCCGGCACCACCGGTGACAGCTACGCGAACTGGGTCCTTCATGTCGAGCACTCCTCGGTCTGGGATACCAAGCGAATCTAGTGCGGTGGCCGAAGGGGTCCGAACTCGCGATCGGCGCCGCAAACCAGTTGGGGAAGCTCCGCCACAACGATACGGTTCCGTTTCGTTTCTTGTTCAGGGAGTCTGCCCGTTGAATCACGATCACCCGGGCAGCCTGCCTGCCTCCGCCGAGCCCCTCGACGCGACCGACCCCGATCCGCGCCGGTGGACGGTCCTCGGCATCATGGTGCTCAGCCTGGTCGTGGTGGTGGCCGGCAACACGTCGTTGAACGTGGCCCTACCCACCCTGGTGCGCGAGATCGGCGCCACCAACAGCCAGATGCAATGGATGGTCGACTCCTACGCCCTGGTCTTCGCCGGGTTGCTGTTGCCCGCCGGAGCCTTGGGCGACCGATTCGGCCGTAAGGGAGCTCTCCAGCTGGGGCTGGTCATCTTCGGGCTGGCCGCATACCTGTCGACGCTGGCCTCCTCCCCCGACCAGCTCATCGCCACCCGGGCCCTCGGCGGGCTCGGCGCGGCGCTCATCATGCCGGCCACGCTGTCGATCCTGACCGCCGTGTTCCCACCCCATGAACGGGGCAAGGCCATCGCCGTGTGGGCCGGATTCGCCGGAGCGGGCGGCGCCCTCGGCAACGTGGTCAGCGGGTTCCTGCTCGAACACTTCTGGTGGGGGTCGGTGTTCTTCGTGAACCTGCCGGTGGTGCTCGGAGCGCTGATCCTGGGGAGCGTCTTGGTCCCCACCTCACGCGACCGTCACGCCAC
>CAZEFG010000158.1:0-4546 GCA_964511355.1 uncultured Iamiaceae bacterium | reverse complement strand
CTGGTGTTCCTCGCCATGTTCGGGCTCTTCTTCACCTCGACCCAGTACCTGCAGTTCGTCAAGGGCTTCACGCCGCTGCAGGCCGGGCTGGCGGTCCTGCCCTCGGCGGCCACCATGGTGATCATCACCCCTCGCAGCGATGGGTTCGTGAAACGGTTCGGACGTCGCAACGTCATGGGGTCAGGCCTGGTGCTGGTGGCCCTGGGCTTGGGTTCGTTCTCGTTGCTCACCCCCGAATCGCCCTATGTGGCGTTCGCGGCCTGCCTGGTGGTCATGGCCACCGGGATGGCCTCGACCATGGCTCCCGCCACCGCCGCCATCATGATCTCGGTGCCCCTCGACAAGGCCGGGGTGGGCTCGGCCGTCAACGACACCACCCGTGAAGTCGGCGGGGCGCTGGGGATCGCGCTGCTCGGCAGCGTGCTGAACAGCGCCTACCGCAGCAACATCACCGACAAGGTGATCGGAAACGACGCCATCCCGAGCGACCTCGCCGGCCTGGCTCAAGAGTCGGTGGGAGCCGCCCTCGAAGTCGCCGAGACGATGGGCGGAACCGCCGGCGCGGCGCTTCAACGCGCCGCCGAGGTGGCTTTCACCAACGCCATGGGCCTGTCATCGCTGATCGGCGCGACCATCGTCGCCGTGGCCTCGGCGCTGGTGTGGCGGTTCATGCCCCGCACCGATCCTGGCTTTGGCCAGCCGGGCCACGAGGCCGGCGTCTCTGACTCGGCGTCGGCCTGACGATGAGTCCCAACCGGTCCGCCTCGAGCCGCGCCAACACCAACGCAATCGAGATCGATCCCCGTATCGCCCGCTCCAAGGCCGCCATCCTCGACGCCGCCGTGAGTCTCCTGCTCGGCGGCGGCGTCCATGACACCACGGTCGACGCCATCGCCGACCGAGCGCGGGTGTCGAAGGCCACGATCTATCGGCACTGGAACTCTCGTCAGGAGCTGGTGATCGAGGCCCTGGGTCTACTCAAGCCCGATATCGAGGTGCCCGACCACGGCTCGTTGCGCGACGACCTGCGCCAGATCACCACCGACCTACTCACTCATCTGGCGAGCCCCGCAGCCGCCGCTTTCAGTTCGCTGGCCGGCGCCGCCGAACACGACGCCCAGCTCGCCGCGCTGCGCCAGGAGTTCATCGCCGCCCGCCGCCAACCAATCCAGGTGGTGGTGGAGGCGGCCGTCGGCCGGGGAGAGTTACCGGCCGATCTCGATGTCGACCTGTTCGTGGCCATGGTGGCCGGCCCGCTCTTCTACCGGCGAGTGGTGCAAGGCCGCCGGGTGCCAGCCCATTGGGCCGAGGCCGTGGTCGAGGTGGCGCTCCTGGCCGCCTCCACACCGCGGCGCTAGCGAAGCGGCACGGATTCAGGCAGCAGATCCGCGGCGGGTGTTGCCCAGCCAGCTCGCGTAGAGACCGGCGTAGATCCCGCCCTGCGCGACCAGCTCGTCGTGGTGACCCTGCTCGACCAGGTGACCTTGGTCGAACACGAGCACCAGGTCGGCGGCCTCGGCGGTGGAGAGGCGGTGGGCGATGCTGACGGTGGTACGGCCCTGGGCCAGGGTGATCAGCGCCGACGAGAGGGCTCGTTCGGTTTCGGGGTCGACCGAGCTGGTGGCCTCGTCGAGGATCAACAGCCCCGGGTCAGCGAGCTGGGCCCGGGCCAGGGCCACCAGTTGACGCTCGCCCACCGACAACGAATCGCCCCGCTCCCCCGCAGGCGTGTCGAGTCCCTCGGGCAGGGTCTGCACCCACCATCCCAGACCCAACCGTTCGAAGGCGCCAAGGATCTCGGCTGCGGTGGCGTCCTCGCGTCCGAAGCGGACGTTCTCGCCGATGGTCGTGTCGAACAGGAAACCGTCCTGGGGCACCATCCGTACCGCTTGGCGGCGGCCGGCACTCGACAGGTCGCGAAGGTCGACACCACCGATCTCGATACGACCGGCGGTGGGGTCGGCCAGGCGGGCCAGCAGCTTGGCGAAGGTGGTCTTGCCCGAGCCGGTCTCGCCCACGATGGCCACGTTGGTGCCCGCGGGGATCTCGATATCGATCCCGTGTAGCACCCGACCGCCGGTGCGGTAGGCGAACTCCAACCCAACCGCGCGCACCGCCAGCGCTCCGGGCGGGACCTCGACACTCGCAGTGGGTTCGGTGATCTCGACCGGTGCGTCGAGCACGTCGAGCACCTTGCGCCACCCGGCGAGCGCGGTCTGGGTCTGGTCGAGGATCTCGCCCAGCTCGCTGATGGGGTTCAACATCAGGTTGACCAGGAACAGACAGGCGATGAGGCCACCAGTGTCGAGGCCCCACGAGGCGGCGTTCCAGGCCCCAACCCCGGCCACCACCGACAGGGCGATCGCTCCGAACAGGTCGCCGGTGGGGAAGATCACCGAGAAGTACCGGGCGGCCAACATCCGGGCCCGGTAGGTGAGGTCGATGGCGCGATGCAGACGTTGTCGGCTGCGGCCCTCGATTCCGTAGGCCCGCACCACCGCCGCTCCCATGATCGATTCGGAGATCTCGGTGAGCATCTCAGACACCCGGGTGCGAAGCAGGTCGTAGGCCCCGAGCTGGCGGCGCTGGAGCACCGCGAGAATGGGAATCATCGGCAGGAACACCAACAGCACCAACAGGGCGAGCTGCCACGAGTAGATGGCGAGCACCACGAAGGTGCCGACCAGCACGGTGGAGCTGACGATCCAGGAGATGGCACCCCACTGGGCGAAACGGGCGATGGTCTCGATGTCGCTGGTGACACGGGCGACCAGGATCCCCCGCTTGGTGTCGTTGTGATCGGCCACCGAGAGCCGGTGGATGTGGGCGAAGGCCCGCACCCGCAGTTCGCGCAATGTCGATTCGGCGACGGTCATCAAACGGAGGTAGGTGATCCGGCTCGCCCACCAGACCACCCCGACCACCACCAGTGCGACCCCCGACGCCACCCAGACGAACCCTGGCCGATAGCCCTCGGGTCCGAGGATGCCGCGGTCGATTATCTGCTGCACGAGGATGGGAATGACGAGGCGCCCGGCGGCCGCCGCGATGGCCATCCCGACGGTGAGCCACAGGCCGACCCGAAGCTCGGGGCTGGCCGCCAACCCTCGACGCAGGATGGCCATGGCTCCGTCGGGGCCGAGGTCGCGGGCGTCGCCCTCTTCGACCAGCGACGCGATCACGTCGGTCGAGTCGGCCTCTGAGGAGTGCACCGGGCTCGTCACCACGTGGTCGTCGCGGGGGTCACGATCTGATCCGCTCACCGGTCAACCTCGTCGAGGCGGTCAGCCAGGCCAGGAGCATCGTCGACGACGACGTCCTCATAGGCACGGACCAGGCGCTCGTAACCGGGATGGTCGAGCAGTTCGAGGTGGGTCCCCTGGGCCACCACGCGGCCTCCGTCGAGGTAGACCACCCGGTCGGCGAGCTCGATGGTCGACAGCCGATGGGCCACGACCAGCGTGGTGGTGCCGAGCGAGGTGCGCAGGCCGTCGAGGATGCGGGCTTCGACCACGGGGTCGACGGCGGACGTGGCGTCATCGAGGACCAGGAACCGGGGACGCCGCACCAGGGCCCGGGCCAGGGCAACCCGCTGACGCTGCCCGCCGGAAAGGGTGACCCCCCGCTCGCCGAGCACCGTGCCGTACCCTTCGGGTAGCGCGGTGATGAAGTGGTGGGCCTGGGCGATGGTGGCCGCGTCGTCGCGCTCGGCGGCGGTGGCCTCGGTGGACATCAGGATGTTCTCGGCCACCGTCTCGGCGAACAGGAACGACTCCTGGAACACGATGGCCACAGCCGAACGGAACTCATCGAGATCGACCTCGTTCGAAGGCATCCCGCCCACCATCACCTCGCCCCGGTCTGGTTCGATCAGCCTGACCAGCACCTGGCACAGGGTGCTCTTGCCGGCACCAGTGGGGCCCACCAGGGCGACGATCTCACCCTGGTCGAGGGTGAAGTTCACGCCGTCGAGCACCGCCTGGTTGGTGCGGGGATAGGTGAAGCTCAGGTTCCTGGCCTCGACCGCCAACGGCTGAGCAGGAAGCACAACCGAGCGAGGCCTTGATGCCGCGGCGTCGACGGCGTCGGGGTCTGGGTCGGGTCGGGCGGCCAGCACCCGGGCGATCCGCTCGCCCGACACCACCGAGCGGGGGAGTTCTTCGAGGAAGAACCCGACGATGCGCATGGGAAAGGCCAGCACCCCGAACAGCGACATGGCCGCCACCAACTCGCCGGTTGTGACCGCCCCCTGCGACACCCGCCAGGCTCCCACCAGGATGAGCGCCACCGTGCCGACATTGGGGATCGCGTCGAGGGTCGGTTCGAACACCGCCCGCAACCGGCCGACCTCAATGCGGGACTCCCGCAACTTGTCAGAGGCGTCAGCCATGCGGGAAACCTCGGCGTCTTCGCGGCCGAGCGTCTTGACCACCAACGCGCCGTCGAAGCTCTCGTGGGCGACGTTGGCTACCTCGCCCACCCGATGTTGAACCATGGCGGCAGGTACCTCGACGCGTGCGGTGTAGACGCGGTTGAGTATCGCCAG
>CAZEFG010000157.1:0-6046 GCA_964511355.1 uncultured Iamiaceae bacterium | reverse complement strand
CTACATCGAGCAGGTGCTGCCCTCGCTCGGCGAAGCCGGAGTCGAGCTGGCCGTGCCGGCCGACCTCATCGACGACGTACGGGTCACCGGCTCCGATCGGGGCCTGACCGCCCGCATCAAGGGCGACCTGCGCATGACCGGGGTCATCGCCCGGGCCGTGCGCGACCGTCAGCGGCCGTTGCGTTCCACGCTGCGGGTGCCCTACGGCGTCACCCACCTCACCATGTCGGTCGAGGAGAGCCAGCGGATCGTCTCCGACGCTCGTCGCCGGTACCGCTGGCACAATCCTGCCCGGCGCTTCGTCGAGTCCCAGGTCTATGCCGCCCTGGCCGCCAGCAACCCCCGCGAAGAGCTCGACGCCGATGTCGTGCGTCAGCGCCTGCGGGGCACCATCGAGATGCGTGAGGCGCTCGACTGGATGTGGCCGCTGCTGTCGCCGGCTGAGTTGCTGCACGATCTCTATGGCTCCAAGGCACTGCTGCGCAACGCGGCCCGAGGCAAGCTTCCCTCAGAGGTGCGTCGCCGCCGGGCGGCTCGCCGAGCCGAGCACGGAACCGACCACGGCGGCCTCGACGACACCGAGTGGAAGGCGCTGCACCGGCCGCGTTCGGAGTCGGCGGGGGCGGTCATCTGGACCACCGACGACGTCCCGCTGCTCGACGAAGCCCGCTCTCTGCTCGGCCCCCGGGCCAAGGGCGACGAAATCGAGCCCCGCACCTACGGTCACATCCTCGTCGACGAAGCCCAGGACTTGTCGCCCATGGCGCTGCGCCTTTTGGGCCGCCGTTCGCTCAACGGGTCGATGACCATCGTGGGCGACATCGCCCAGTCCACCGGCGCCTGGGCCCACGACGACTGGGACGAGGTCATCGAACAGCTCCCCATCAAACGTGAGCCCCGCCGGGCCGAGCTCACCGTGGGTTATCGCATCCCGGCCCCCAACATGGAGCTGGCCGCTCGGGTCTTGGCGGTGGCCGCGCCCGATCTTGCTCCACCTCGGTCGGTGCGCCAGGACGGCGATCCGCCCCGCATCATCGCGGTCGAACCCCAGTCGACCACCGGCGACGAGTCGCTCGCCAACGGCGCTCCCGCCACCCTTTTCTCCACCGGCGCTCTCGCGGACGGCACCGGATCGAACGGATCGAACGGATCGAACGGATCCAGATCAAACTTCCGGTTGGCCGACCGGGTGGTCGACGCCACCCTCGACGAGGTCGCGGCGGTCGGCCAGGGCAGTGTGGCGGTCATCACTCCGGCCAACCTGGTCGAGCCCGTCTGTGAAGCGTTCGACCGGCGGGGCGTCGAGTACGGCCGGGCCACCCGTCACGGTCTCGACTCGCAAATCACGGTGGTGGCGGTCGGGCTGGTCAAGGGGCTCGAACTGGACGCCAGCGTGGTGGTCGAACCCGCATCGATCGTCGACGACGAAGCTCAGGGCCTCCGAGCGCTCTATGTGGCCCTCACCCGTTCCACCAAACGCCTGGCCATCGTCCACCAACGTCCGCTGCCCGATTTCCTCGCCGACTGACGTTTCGCCGATCGACTCGCGGGTTTGGCTGTCAGCCGAGCGGGTACATCTTTCCGTAACGTAATCGTCATGTTCGGCCCGGCCCCCGCCAGTTGGCGTTCTGAAAGCCGGTCTGGGCGTGGCCCGGACAAGGAGTCTTCCCATGGCTGACGTGCTGATTTGGGTGGCCATCGCCGTTGCGGTGATTGCCATTTGGATGCTGGCGGGCCGTTTCTCCACCACTCGACCCGGTCCCGGCCCCGACGCCGGACCTCCCCCCACCGACACCATGCGCGGCGGGTTCTAGCGGCCCAGAGTTCGGGCGGCCCCGTAGGCATTAGCGGCTAGGGGTCGCCCTCCATGTCACCGGATTCGGGGGCGGGCACGGCGTGGTGCTCGCCCCCGGCGTCGTCCTGTTCCTCTGGGTCCTCCTCGAAGTCGGGCGGAGGGCCCTCGATGGCCGCTTCGGCCCCACTCACCTCAGCGGTGGCCCACGCCCCGCCGATCGGGCTGGCGGTGAGCACCACCCCGGCCTCGCGGGCCTCGTGGCGCAGACGCAGTTCGTTGCCCGCCGCGGCGAGCATGGCCACCATCGGCACGGCCAGGAAGGCCCCGATGATCCCGGCGATGATCGCCCCGGCCGTTATGCCCGCCAGCACGACGACGGGGTGCAGCGATACCGCTCGGCGCATGATGATCGGCTGCAACACGTTCGACTCGATCTGTTGAACGAGCAGCACGACGATGATGACGCCGATGGCGGTGCCGATCCCGCCCGCCGCCCACCCGACGAGGACGGCCAACAACCCGGTGGCGAGGGCGCCCACCACCGGGATGAACCCGCCGAGGAACACCAGGAAGGCCAGCGGGAACACCAGAGGCACGTCGAGGATCACCAAGCCGATGGCGATTCCCACCGCGTCGATCAGCGCCACCAGAGCGGTGCCACGCATGAAGCCGCCGAGGGCTCGCCACGCCCGGGCGCTCACCGCCGACGTCGTGTCTCGCCTTGTGTCGGGGCACCGGGCGATCAACCAGGCGACGATCTCCTCGCCGTCCTTCACCAGGAAGAAGAGCAACACGATGGTGAGGACCAGGGCGGCGATGCCCGACCCCACGGCGAAGGCGACCGAGGTCGCCGTGTCGGTGAGCCCTTCGGTCTGGGACGAGACGTTCCCGATGAAGTCGTCGACCTCAGCTCGCGACAAGCCGACCGGCCCCGTCTCGAGCCAGTCGTAGAACTCATCGACCCCCTGCTCGATCTGAGGGCGGAGGTCCTGGGCCTGACGGACGAACGATGGGGCCATGGCGGCGAAGAGGCCGACGATGACGAGCAGCCCGCCGACCACCACGATCCCCGCTGCGGCCGCGGAGGGAAGGCCGAAGCGTTCGAGCCTGCGGGCGGCCGGAACACAGAAGGTGGCCAACACCAGGGCCAGGACGATCGGAATGGTCACCAGGTAGAGAAACGCCAGGCTCCAGATGACCGCGCCCAGCGCCACCAGGATGACCAGGCCCCGCCACGCATACTGCGCGGCGGTGTCGAACCAGGGGGTGACCCGCTGGGGAGCGGGAGCCTTGGTGGTCGGTTCGATCAGATCCATGCCCACGATGCTGCTCGGTCTCCGCGCTCCGTTGGCGGACCCCGTTCAGTCGAGCAGGTCGATGAGATCGGCCCAGCCGCCGTGGAGCGCCCGGGGCACCACGTGGTCGGCGCGGGCCAGAGCCTCGACGTGGCCGTCCTCGGGCACCACGGCGATGGCGGCCCCGTCGAGCAGTTCGAGGTCGTTGGGTCCGTCGCCGATGGCCAGGACCCGACTGGCGTCGAAGCCCCTCGCCGCGCAGAACGCCTCGACGCCATCCCATTTCGACTGGTCGGACGGGGCCACGGTGACAGTGGTGCCCCGGGAGTACTGACGCTCGTCGCTGACGTGGGCATTGGCGACTCCGTCGAGGGCGGCGGCAACCCTGAACGCTTCCTCGGCCGGTATCGACAAGACCCCAAAGGCCAGCACCATCTCGTTGGCCACCACTTCGTTGAGGTCGTGGATGCGGGCCCACTCGCCGAACGAGCGCAGATGGTCGGGATGGGTCGACGGCTGCTCAGAGACGAAGACATCGACCTCGTCGTGTTCGACGTAGATGCAAGGCTCGACCCCGGCGGCCAGGAAGTGGCCGAGGACCTCGGAGGCCTGCTCGGGGGTGAACCCCTTGCGGTGCAGACGCTCATTGGTGGCCAGGTCGACCACCATGGCGCCATTGAGCACCACCGCTGGCGGGGCGAGGCCGAATCGGGCGAGCGGGGCGCGCGCCGAGGCCAGCCGTCGTCCGGTGGCGACCAATAGGCCGACACCCCGCCGCTCGAGCTCGGCAATTGCTTCGACGATGCGGGGATGGAGCGGAGCGGTGTCGGAGGCGTCCCACAAGGTGCCATCTAGGTCGGTGACCACCAGTTCGATCGCCGTCACAGAGAACTACTCCTTCACAAAGGGTCAGAGCTCCATGATGACCGGGTTGGGCGAGGTCGTCGTTGTCGTTTACCAAGGGCGACGAAGGCCGGGTTTGACGAGCCTCAGAATTTCACCGGAAACGTGACGAGAGTGACCACGGTGACGGCGAGCAGAACTCCCGAGCCCCACAGCATCCGCCGCTGAAGGGTGATGCGGTTCACTTTCACGGCCAGGGCGGCCAGAAGGATCACCGAGGCGTACATCACCGAGGTGAGGGTGTAGCGGTCGCCGTGACTTCCCGCCCTTTGAGCTTGTCGGGCGAGGTCGTCGGCTTGTTCGGCCAACCGCTGCGCCTCCTCGGCCTCTGCGAGCCGGTACTCGGGCATGTCGAACGGTGTTCCCGGTGCATCGGGGGAGACGAGAGGGTCAGTGGCCGACCAGGCGTCGACCGCCACCGCCAGGTGCTCGGGGAAGCGCTCCTGGTATAGCGCAGCCAGCTCGAAGTCGCCGTGGGTCAAGGCCTCGGCGAACGTGCTGATGAGACTCACATCGAGGGTCAGCTGGCGATCGGCGATGTTGCTCTGGCGGACCGATTCGGTGCGGGCGGCGCCGGCCTGGTTGAACCTGATCGACATCTCGCCGCTCCACTTGGTCGACTGAAACGCCGACCAAGCGGTGAGGATGCTGGTGAGAGCGATTAGCAAAACGCTGATCAGCTCGATTCGATTGGAGCGGGTTCGGTCGCGATCGGCCATGGTCGGAATGGGGTCGGGGTCGGTCACTTCAGGCGCTGGGCATAGGACCGGGCGGCCTCGCGGTACTCGTCCTCGGTGAACGACCACATCTGCAGGTCGGCGTCGGCCCACGCGGCGGTCATCGCCGGGTGGCCCCGTCCGAGGGCTGAGGTCATGGCTCTGGTGATCGCCAGCGGCGCGGGCGGGATCGCCAACAGTTCGTTGACGCAGGCCTCGACGGTGTCGTCGAGTTGGTCGGTCGGTGCCACGCGGGTGACGAAGCCCGTGCGTAGCAACTCGTCGGCGTCGACCTGCCGGCAGGTCATGATCCAGTCGCGGGCGACCGGCAGGCCAACCTCGCGCACCAGGCGGGGGACGCCTGCCCAGGTAAGGGGGATGCCGATGGCGAGCTCGGGGATGCGCAACACGGTGTCGTCGCCCGCGATGCGGACGTCGAAGGCCGAGGCGAGCAGTGCGCCGCCGCCGACCATGTGGCTGTGCAGACGCGCCACGGTGACCTGCGGGATGCGCTCGAGCTGGTCGAGAAGGCGCTGCCAGGTCCCCGCGGCCTGACGGCGAGCCGACCAGTCGCCGGTGATCGGGGGATAGGCGGTGCGGCGGAAGTCCGCACCGGCGGAGAAAGCCCGGCCGACACCGCCGAGCACGAGCACCGACACGTCGCTGCGCTCCTCGAGCTCGGACAAGAGACCGGCGAATCGACGGCGGAGAGCGTCGTCGAGGGTGTTGAGCGACTCGGGTCGGTTCAGGGTGACCCGAACGACCCGTCCGTCCTCTTCGATCAGCAGTCCGGAATGATCCTCGGTGCCCATGGCCTCGAGTCTGGCATTCCCTTGATCGACGCACGCCGACGACAGCCGTTGGCGGTCCACCATTGATGGCGCGGCCAGCTCGAACCAGGTTGATCGGCCAGGACTATCAAATGGATCGACACTATCTATCGCTTCGGTATATCGAACCGCCGAATCTGATATATAGTGTCGATCGTCTACCCCCACCAATTACCTGGAGGAAACCCATCGCCATGGCGATCATCAACACCGAAGTACTGCCCTTCAACGCCACCGCCTTCCGCAAGGGCGAGTTCGTGGAGGTGTCCGACCAGGATCTCCGCGGCAAGTGGTCGATCGTGTTCTTCTACCCGGCCGACTTCACCTTCGTTTGCCCCACCGAGCTCGGCGACCTCGCCGACTACTACGAGGAGCTTCAGGGCCTCGGCGTCGAGGTGTACTCGGTCTCGACCGACACCCACTTCACCCACAAGGGCTGGCACGACGCTTCCGACACCATCGGCAAGATCAACTACTACATGATCGGCGACCCCAACGGACAGGTCA
>CAZEFG010000156.1:0-6047 GCA_964511355.1 uncultured Iamiaceae bacterium | reverse complement strand
GATCAAACTCTCCGTCAAAATCTCTCAGCTTCGAGCAAGCTCGAGGCCTTCGATTCATAGAGAGCCGGTCTCCGAGGTTGCTTCCCGAAGGTTGCGTCCTCATCGACCAACTGGCACCAGAACAGACAATCGTGTGTCCGTTTTAGTGCGTACTGCTTTGTGAACGGATGCCACAGCGTTAGCTGCGACATTCGCCCGCACTAGACTTGTTCGTCCTCTATTCCGTTTTCAAGGAGCACCGGCACCTAATGCGGTACCTGCACATTTCACGGACATGGTGTCGCCTTACTCGCAACTTCCGAGTCGGGCGGACCGTTGGTCCGTACGTTCTCTGCCCACTGTCGTACCGCTGCGGCGAACCGTTGCTGGCCGGTTGGGGCGAGTTGTCAACCTAGTTCAACCCGTTTGGAGTGTCAAGCTCTGGTGAGTGTGACTATCTTCACCCGGGTCGGTGCCGCCCCGTAGGGCGGATTGGTAAAGGTAGCAGGCCTACCGGAGAACGCCAACTCGCGTCGCAACCCAGCGTGCCCGCTCACTGTGCGGAGATCAGGTGGAAGTTGCGCTTACCCCGTCGTAGCAGGGCAAAGCGGCCGTGGATGAGGTCGTCGAGGCTGATCGCCATGCCCTGCTCCACGGTGGCTCCGTTGAGGGATATCCCGCCCTGGTCGACGAGCTGGCGTGCTTCCGAGCGTGACTTGGCGATAGCGGCTTCGGCCATCAGCTCGATGAGGTCGACGCCGGATGCCAGCTGATCTCGGGTGAGCTTCACCGTGGGAATCTCCTCGGCCAGGACCTCGAAGGTGCCCTCCGCGGGCACCGATTGGTCACGCCCTCCCCCGAACAGCACCGCCGATGCCTCGGCGGCCGCCTCGGCCGCCTCGATTCCGTGCACCAGCCCAGTCAGCTCGAACGCCAGCCGGTGCTGGGCCGCTCGGAGGTGCGGCGCCTCGTCGTGGGCGGCCACCACCTCGTCGACGTCCTCCACCGACAACATGGTCAGCTGCAACAGCAGCTTGCGCATCTCGGAGTCCTCGGCGTTGACCCAACCCTGGTAGAAGCGGTACGGGCTCAATCGATGCCTTCCCAGCCACAACTGCTCGCCGGCGGCCGACTTTCCGTACTTGGTGCCGTCGGGACGGGTCAGCAGTGGCCAGGTGAGCGCGTGGACCTGGCGAGCCAACCGGCGTCGGACCAGATCAACCCCCAACGACACGTTGCCCCACTGGTCCGAACCGCCAATCTGCATCTCGCAATCCTCGAGGGCGGCCAACTCCACGAAATCGTTGGCCTGCAACAGCATGTAGCTGAACTCGGTGTATGAGATTCCTGCCTCGCCCTCGATCCGCGCCTTCACCGACTCCTTGGCCAGCATCTGGTTCACGGTCACGTGCTTGCCGACGTCGCGCAGGAACTCCAAGGCCCCCATCCCCACGGTCCAGGTTCGATTGTCGACCAGACGCCCGTCGGTCGGCCCGTCACCAAAGGTGATGAACTGCTGTAGTTGAGGGACGATTCCTTCGAGATTCCGGGTGAGCGTCTCCTCGTCGAGCAGGTTGCGTTCGCTCGACCGTCCGCCCGGATCGCCGATCATGCCCGTCGCGCCCCCCGCCAGGACGATCGGGCGATGCCCCGCCTCCTGAAAGCGTCGTAGGGCCAGCAGGCCGATGAGGTTGCCGACGTGGAGGCTGTCGGCGGACGGATCGAACCCGCAGTAGACGGTGATGGGCCCCTCGTCGAGTCGCCGGCGGAGCGCATCGAGGTCGGTGGAGTCCTGGATCAGGCCACGAGCGGATAGGTCATCAAGGATGGAAGAGCCCTGGTTGGTCACCCGGCCATGGTGCTCGGACGCCGATTCCCAGTCCAGCTCGATTCGGTAGGTGGTGGGACGCGCTCGATACCGTGAGCGACAATGTTCTATATGAGGCACTGTCGGTCATGAGGGCCAGCTGGTCATGAAGCGTCTCCTCACCGCCCTGATCGCGCTCGCCCTCCTGGCCACAGCGTGCAGCTACACCCCGATCACCATCGCTCCTGAGCTTCCCGTCACCGCCCAGTCCTCGGCGATGTTCGCTTCCGACGGCACCTTGCTCACCGTGCTGCACGGCGAGGAGAACCGGGTCAACGTCCGGTACGACCAGATGCCGGACCACCTGATCGACGCGGTGGTGGCCATCGAGGACGCCCGCTTCTGGCTGCACCAGGGCATCGACCCCATCGGCCTGGTCAGAGCGGTGCGGCGCAACGTTGCCGAGGGCAGCATCGCCCAGGGCGGGTCGACCATCACCCAACAGACCGTCGGCGTGCTGCTGATCGAACAGGAACGAAGTCTCGGCGGCAAGCTCGAAGAAGCCTCATTGGCACTCCAGCTCGAACGGACCCACTCCAAGGAGCGGATCCTTGAGCTCTACCTGAACTCGATCTACTTCGGGAAGGGTGCCTACGGCGTCGAGGCCGCCGCCCAGACCTACTTCGGCAAGAGCGTCAGCGAGATCACACTGTCGGAGGCGGCGGTCATCGCCGGGTTGATCAAGTTCCCCAATGCGGCCAACCCCACCGATTATCCAGACCGGGCCCTAGACCGTCGAGACATCGTCCTCGACGCCATGTTGACCCAGGAACTGATCACTCCTGAGCAGTTCGAGGCGACTTTGGGCGAGCCTCTGCGGCGCCGACCACCGGTTCTTCGTTCCGAGGAGCGCTACCCGGCCCCGCACTTCGTCGAGGAAGTCCGCCAGTGGTTCCTGGGCAACCCCGAGTTCGGGGAGACCAGATCCGAGCGCGCCCAGCTTCTCTATGGAGGCGGGCTACGAATCCACACCACCGTCGACCTTCACCTCCAAGGACTGGCCGAGGCGGCCCGCGACCAGATCCTGCCCGACGCCGCGACCGACCCCGAGGCATCAATTGTTTCGCTCGAGCCCCGCACCGGGCGGGTGCGGGCAATGGTGGGTGGCCGCGACTTCTTCGGCGAAACCCAGTCGGCGCGCTACAACCTGGCCACCGGAAACGGTCGAGGTGGAGGATCGTCGTTCAAGCCCTTCGCCCTGGCCACTGCGCTGGAGCAGGGAATGCCCCTCGACCGGCGTTACCCCGCACCTTCGAGCCGCACCTTCACCTTCGCCCCCGGTACGCCCGAGTGGCGCGTGACCGGCGGTGGTGGCGGCTCGGCCGACCTGCGTCGGATGACCACGTCGTCGATCAACACCGCCTATGCCGCCTTGATGCTCGACATCGGACCCGGCAATGCCACCGCCATGGCCCGTCGCCTCGGTATCACCACGCCGTTGAGTCCGGTCCCCGCCGCCGTACTGGGGTCCGAGAACGTCACCCCCCTCGACATGGCCACCGCCTATGGCACCTTCGCCAACTCGGGTCTGCGGGTCCCACCGGTGCTGGTCGACCGGATCGTTCGAGCCGACGGCACCATCCTGTGGGAGCACGCCCACACCCAGGAGCGCGTCATCTCAGCCGACAACGCCAACATCATCACCGACATCCTGGTGGCGGCCATCAACGGGGGAACGGGTACCCCCGCTCGCCTGCCTGGTCGCCCAGCCGCAGGCAAGACGGGTACCGGCACCGACCACAGAGACGGTTGGTTCGTGGGCTACACCCCGCAGCTGTCGACCGCTGTGTGGGTCGGATTCCCCGACGAGGAGATCTCCATGGTCCCGCCCCACACACCCATGCGCGTGTTCGGCAGCGGGTACCCGGCGCGCATCTGGCGGGCTTTCATGGCGCCGGCCCACGAGGGGCAACCGGTACTCGACTTCCGTCCACCAGCCACCACGACCATTGTTCGGCGCCCTACCACCACCGTCGCCGCCCCCGAGCCCGAGGGCGTCGACGGGGTCGAGGGCGGAGAAGGTGGCGGCCAAGAAGGCGGCCAGACTCCGGAGACCACCCCTTGATGTCCACCAAAACGCTGTCCCCTGACCCTGCTAGCTCACCCGAGCCCGACGAGCGTCAGCCTCGCTTCTCCACCACCGCCAAGATCGGAGCCGCCTTCATCGTGCTCCTGGCTGGGTTCTGGGGGTGGATCTGGGTGTACCAGCTGACCAACCAAGGCGAGCGCGACATGCCCGATCGGCTCGATGACCTGAGCTGGACATCCGAAGCCGCCGACATCTGCGACGCCGCCCACGATCGGGTCGCGGCCCTACCCGGGGCCTTCACCGCGTCCAGCGCCGAGGAACGGGCCGAGATAGTCGACCAGGCGACCGACGAGTACTGGGTGATGCTCGACGAGCTCGAAGAGCTGAGCCCGAAGGGCGACAGTCGCGACGCCACCATCACCGCCGCCTGGTTGGCTGACTATCGGGTCTTCCTCGACGACCGCCACGCCTACGCCGATTCCTTGCGCGAGGACCCCATGTCGCGCTTCCTCGTAACCGAGAAGTACGGCAGCCACATCACCGCTCCGATCGACCGCTTTGCCCGCGTCAACGAGATGGAGCCGTGCATGTCCCCCGGCGACGTCTGATCCTCGCCGCGCCTCAGGTATGGGGAGCGCAACTCGCGCCAGCGCGAACTCAAGCACCCATGGGCGGGATAGGGGTCTGACCTGGGTGGCGGGCGAGGCCGGCGCGGGCCATGCGCATGGTGCCGTGGTCGACTCCGAGCAAGGGCAGATCTTCGAGCGTGACCCACCTCAGCGCCTCGGACTCGTGGTTGCCGGCCGGTAGTGAACCTGCGGGGGCCACCACCAGGTAACGCACGTCGAGATGGTCGTGGGGCGGCTCGCCCGGAGGCTCGACCCGGTGGATGTCGATGTCGATGGGCGTGGGGTCGACCATCAGCCCGGCGATGCCGGTCTCTTCGGTGGCCTCCCGCAAGGCGACCGCCGGCAGGTTGGCGTCGCCGTCGGCGTGGCCTCCGGGCTGCAACCAGCGCTGGAGCTTGCGATGGAACATCATCAAGATGCGCCCGGTGCCCTCCTCGACCACCAGGGCCGATCCGGTCAGGTGCCCATCGACGCACGACCGGTGGAGAGCATCGGGGTGAGCGTCGACGAAGGCGAGGATCCGCTCGCGGTACTCCCCCACCCCCGAGTCGGTGGTGGCGAATCCGGCGACGATCGACCGGGCCAGAGCTAGGTCGTCACGGGTGGCTAGTTCAGGATGGTCAGGTCCAAATAGAACGCTCACAACAGGCTCACCTCACCGGTGACCGACCACCGGCCCGCCTCATCCTGTTCGAGTATCCCTAGGGCGGCGAACTCGACCGCGAAAGGAAGAAGTCCGGCCGTCTGGGCTTCCACCTCAGACCGGGTGGCGGCCAGATCGGGCGGATCGCACTGAGCCAAGGTGAGGTGCGGTACTGGCGAGGGGTGTTCGCCTCCGTATGGAGGGGTCTCGGGAAAGGCGGCGAACACCCGCTGCATGAGAGCGATCACCGCATCCGGGTCGGCCATAGCGGCGTAGACCACACCAGATGGGAAGGTCTCGATCCGATCGAACCGAGCGTGGATCGTGCCTGTGCCGGCTACCGCCTCGGCGGCCTGCTCGATACTGCTCGACGCCAACGGCACCGGATGCCAGGGGTAGAGAACGGTGAGGTGTGGAACGAGGCCTCGTTCAACTAACGACCGTCGCATGTAGGGCAGATCATCCAAGCCAGGAACATCGATGACAAAAGTCAGGGCGCTCTCGCGGGTCACGGATCCACCGTAGGGGGCGGGACCGGGCGGGAGAGGTTGGGGTCGCCGGGGATGACCCAACGCCATGGAAGGTCGACGGCCCGGGTGATGCCGATTCGTGGTGTGGCCACCGGTGCCCCCTCGAGCCGCCATCCGTCGTCGACGAGACGCACCGGCGACCCAGAGTCGCACAGGTCGACGCCATCGCACGCGCCGTCGATGCCTAGCGACTGGGCAAGCTTGGCGGGCCCGCTGCACAGGTCGCGGTCGTTGCGAGCCTTGGGCCGGGCTTGGCGCATCTTCTCGATGCCGGTGACCGGCGCAAGGGCACGCACCAACACGGCCGTGGCCTCGCCTTCTTCGCCGGTGACGATGTTGGCGCACCAGTGCATGCCGTAGGTGAAGTACA
>CAZEFG010000155.1:0-6055 GCA_964511355.1 uncultured Iamiaceae bacterium | reverse complement strand
GGGGCAGCCGCAGACCGTCGTCGTCACCGTGGGCCATGATCAGCCCGCCGACCATGCGAGTCGACACCCCCCATGAGGTGGTCCAACACAGCTGGAGCTGCCCTTCGGAGTCGAGGTAGTCGATGCCAAAGGCCTTGGAGAAGTTCTGGCCGAGCTCGTGGCTGGTACCCATCTGCAGGGCCTTGCCGTCGCCCATCATCGCTTCGAGGGTCATCGTGTTGGTGGCACCGGCAAAGCGTTCGCGGGCGGTCTTGCGCCCTACGAACACCGGAATACCAAGCACCCCGACCATGAAATCGCGGTACACGTTGTGGAGGATGTCGAGCGCGTAAGCCTGCGCGTCGGCCTCGGTGGCGTGGGCAGTGTGCCCCTCCTGCCACAAGAACTCGGTGGTGCGCAGAAAGATCCGGGGCCGCAGCTCCCAGCGGACCACGTTGGCCCACTGGTTGAGAAGCAACGGCAGGTCGCGGTGACCCTGGATCCACTTGGCCATGTACTCGCCGAACACCGTCTCAGAGGTAGGCCGCACCACCACCGGCTCGTCGAGCTCCTTGCCACCAGCGTGGGTGACCACCGCCAGCTCGGGGCTGAAGCCCTCGACGTGTTCGGCCTCGCGCTGAAGGTACGACTCGGGGATGAACATCGGAAACGCAACGTTGTGGGCACCGGCGGCCTTAATACGGTCGTCGATCTCACGTTGCATGCGCTCCCAGATGGCGGTCCCATAGGGGCGTATCACCATCGTTCCCCGGACGGGGCCGGTCTCGGCCATCTCAGCTTTCTGGACCACGTCCTGGTACCAGCGGGGGAAATCCTCGGACTGAGGGGTGAGCACTCGTGCAGCCATGAGGGGCGATCCTAGTTGGGACCGCTGTTAGCGTCGGGTGGGTTGTTTCCATGAGCCCTGCACCATCCACCACCGAACTCGACCCAGACGTCAGCTCCCCGTTGCAAGCCTTCGGCCACGCCATCGGAGCCGCCTGGGCGCTGTTGGCCGGCATCGGCCTGCTGATGCTGGGCACCGGGCTCCAAGGTTCGCTGCTCGGTGTGCGGGCCAACATCGAGGGTTTCGACACCACCACCGTGGGCGTTGTCATGTCGTCCTACTACCTGGGCTACATCCTTGGATCAGCGCGAGCACCGAAGTTGGTGGCCACCGTCGGTCACATCCGGGTCTTCGCCGCCCTCGCCTCGCTGGCGTCAGTGGCGGTGCTGCTGCACTCGGTAGCTGTCGCTCCGCTGATATGGGTGGCGTTTCGGGCCACCTCAGGCTTTTGCATAGCCGGGCTGTTCATCGTGGCCGAAAGCTGGCTCAACGACTCGGCCACCAATGAGACCCGAGGATCGCTCCTTTCGATCTACATGGTGGTGGTCAGCGGGAGCATGGCCGCCGGCCAACTCCTGTTGAACGTGGCCGACCCCGGCGGGTTCGAACTCTTCGTCCTGACCTCGGTCCTGGTGTCGGTGGCGTTGGTGCCCGCTGCATTGTCGGTGAGGGCCAACCCGCGGTTCCTCCAGCCGACTCCGGTCAGCCTCATCGATGTCTGGCGCGCCGTCCCCCTCGGTATCACCGGCGCGGCTCTGTCCGGCGTGGCATCAGGCGCCTTCTTCGGGATGGGTGTCATCTACGCCCAACTCATCGGGCTGAACCTCAGCCAAACCTCGACCTTCATGATCATCGCCATCCTCGGCGGGACCCTCGCCCAGTTTCCGCTGGGCGCCCTGTCGGACCGGATCGACCGTCGAATCGTCATCAGCGCCGCCGCCGCGGTGGCCACCACCGCCGCCCTGGTGGGCACGCTCGGTCCAAGTGGTGCCGCCCTGCTGGCGGTGATCGGTGTTGTCGGCGCCTGCTCGTTTCCGCTCTACGCCTTGCTCAACGCCCACACCAACGACTGGATCGACCCCGAGCAGATGGTGGGTGCCGGTAGTCGCCTGGTGTTGGCCAGTGGTCTCGGCGCCCTCACCGGGCCCTTTCTCGCCTCAACGTTCATGAACCAAGTCGGGGCCGCCGGTTTCTTCTGGCTCCTGGCCGGGGTCCACGCCGTCATCGCCGTCTACTCGGCCTGGCGGGTCACCCGCCGCACCATGCCGATCGAGGAGCAGAGCCATTTCGCCTCGATCCCCGACCAAGCCGGTGCCCTGGTCGCCACGCTCAACCCCGAGGCCTACGACGAGGACGACGAACCGATCTTCCCGACCGAGGAGATCCCGATCATCGAGATCGAGGAGTAGAGGCTCTAACGGGCGATCTTGCGGATGACGTCGACGCGCTGTTCGCTGCGGTTGGCGTCGAGCCCCTTGTCGTCGAGGAGCGCGGCGCGATCTCGTTCGGCCTCGCGCGCCGCCTTGGCAGTATCGACGCGAGCCAGGGCGGCATCGGTGCCGTGTTCGACGATGAACTCTGCCCATTCGACGAGCTGCTCCACCATCTCGTCTTCGGGCACCACCGCCACGTTCTGGCCCTTCACGAACAGATGGCCACGCCCCCGACCGGCGGCGATCCCCAGGTCGGCGTCGCGGGCTTCGCCCGGTCCGTTGACCACGCAACCCATCACCGCCACCTGAAGCGGAATCTCGCGGTCACCGAACGCGGCCATGGCGTCGTTGGCCACCTTGATGACATCGACCTCGGCCCGTCCACAACTAGGACAGGCGATCAGATCGACGTTCTTGCGCTCTCGTAGGCCCATCGCTTCGAGGAGTTGCCGTCCGGCCTTGGCTTCTTCGACGGGGTCGGCAGTGAGCGAGTAGCGAATGGTGTCGCCGATACCCTCGGCCAACAGCGTGGCGATGCCCGCGGTGGCCTTGACCAAACCGGCCGGCGGGGGGCCGGCCTCGGTGACGCCCAAGTGCAGAGGATGGTCGGTGGCGTCGGCCAGTTGGCGATAGGCCTCGACCATCAGCGGAACGTTCGAAGCCTTGACCGAGATCTTGACGTCGCTGAAGTCGACCTCCTGGAAATACGCCAGCTCCTGCATCGCCGATTCGACCATCGCCTCGGGGGTGACCCGGCCGCCGTACTTTTCGTAGAGCGCCGGATCGAGCGAGCCACCGTTGACGCCGATACGGACCGAGATCCCTCGGTCCCGCGCCTCGGCGGCGACCGCCTTGATGTGTTCGGGCTTGCGAATGTTGCCCGGGTTCAAGCGGAGCCCGTGCACCCCGGCCTCCATCGCCGCCAGCGCCATGCGGTACTGGTGGTGAATGTCGGCGATGACCGGGATGGGCGAGCGGGGAATGATGCGGGCCAGGCCCTCGGCTGCCTCGATCTCGTTGCAGGTGCAGCGAACGATGTCGCAGCCCGCCGCGGCCAAGCCGTAGATCTGCTGGAGCGTGCCCTCGACATCGGAGGTCTTGGTGGTGGTCATCGACTGGATCGTGACCGGCGCGCCGCCGCCCACCGCGACCGAGCCCACCATGATCTGGCGGGTCTTACGACGGGGAATGGTGACGCTTCCGTGATCCATGCCGACTCAGTTGGGAAGGTCGATCGGGTTGGCGATGTCGAGGTACAGCGCCACGACACCCACGCCGACCAGGACAAAGATCACGACGTAGGTGAGCGGAATGAGCTTGGAGACGTCGGCGTGATAGCGAGCGCTCGACCGCGCAATCAGCTCGCGCACCTTCTCGTAGGTGGCGATGGCGACGTGGCCTCCGTCGAGCGGCAACAACGGCACCAGATTGAAGATGCCGATGAAGATGTTGATGAGAGCCAAGAACCCGAGCAGCCCTGCCGCGCCGGTTTCGGCCATCTGGGTGCCCAACCGGGCGGCGCCGTAGATCGAAAGCACCCGGTCGCCCTGATCGGCCGGATCAGAGCTCACCGGAACGTCGCCGGGGCGCGCCGTATCGACGGCGCTTCCGAAGAAGCCCGCCAGCCCATTCGGACTGAAGATCCGCACGATCGACTCGACCGTGAGCTTGGAGTACGAACCGAACTCGCCCAACGTGGTGGTGACAGCCGATGACAACGCCTGGCGCTGAGGTGGGAACGTGGGGCCGACCCCGAGGAATGCGGTGCCAGCCTGGAGCTCGCCCAGGGTGACGTCGATATCGAGCGGCTGGCCCTCCCGGAGCACCGAGACCGTTACGGTTTCGCCCGGCGCGCGACTCTGGATCTCACCGCTCAGATCATCCCAGAGCTCGATCGAGGCGCCGTCGAAGGCGACGATGCGGTCACCGACCTCGATTCCGGCATCACCAGCGGGGCTGATCGACCCTGGCTGATCGGTGGGCGCCAGGCGGCCGACCTCCCAAACCTCGTCGACGGGGACCCCGAACCCGGCGAAGAACGTGAACAAACAGGCCAACGCGATGATGAAGTGCATGGTGGACCCCGCCACCGCCACCGACATGCGTCGCCAGTAGGGCTTCTGGCGGTAGGTCCGGTGCTCGTCGACCGGATCGACCTCTTCGAGGTTGGTCATGCCGATGACCTTGACGTAGGCACCCGCTGGGATCGCCTTGATGCCGTACTCGGTCTCGCCCCGGCGGAATGACCAGATTCGGGGTCCGAACCCGATGAAGAACTCGGTGCACTTCATGCCCGCTGCCCGGGCGGTGATGAAGTGCCCCAGTTCATGCAGGAAAATCATGACGACGATGGCCATGACCACTATGAGGGCCGAAACTCCTGCCCACAGCCCGAGCAGGATGATCCCACCCACCAGAAGCGCGAGGCGCAAGGCGCTGGTCCCGGAGGCTTCCGGCTGCCCGGGCTCGCGAGCGGGGTGCTGGGGCACCGGCGACGTCGGCGAACCGGTCGAGCGAGATGGCGGTGAATCGAGGTTGGTCACAGGCGAGACTCGATGTGCTGGCGGGCTAGCGATCGGGCCGTGGCGTCGGCGGCGACGATGTCGTCGACGGTGGCGGCCGGACCACCATCATGCCCCTGCAGCACCGCGTTCGCGACGTCACCTATGGCCTGCCAGGCGATTCGGCCGGCCAGGAAGGCCTCGACGGCCACCTCGTTGGCGGCATTGAGCCAGGCCGGGGCCGTTCCGCCCGCTCGACCGGCGGTATAGGCCAAGTCGAGACACGGAAACGCCTCGCGATCCGGGGGCTCGAAGGTGAGGGCGCCGAGCGTGGCCCAGTCGATGCTGCCGAAGGGGGTGGCGATGCGATCGGGCCAGGCCAACGCGTAACCGATGGGCAGGCGCATGTCGGGCTCTGAGAGCTGGGCAATGGTGGACCCGTCCGTGAACTCGACCATGGAGTGCACGATCGACTGGGGATGCACAACGACCTCGATGGCGTCGAAATCCACCCCGAACAACAAGTGCGCCTCGATGACCTCGAGCCCCTTGTTCATGAGGGTCGATGAGTCGACCGTGATCTTGGGACCCATCGACCAGGTGGGATGGGCCAAGGCATCTTCGATCGTCACCGAAGCCAACTCCTGCGCCGAACGGCCCCTGAACGGGCCGCCGCTGGCGGTGAGAACGAGCCTGTTCACCCGCTCGGGACGATCGTTGGCCCGGAGGCACTGATGGATGGCCGCATGCTCGCTGTCGACGGGCACGATCTCGGCGCCCGGAGTGGACAGAGCCGCCAGAACCACCGGGCCACCGGCAATCAGCGATTCCTTGTTGGCCAGACCCAGGCGACGTCCCGCCGAAAGGGTGGCCAGCGTGACGGTGAGGCCAGCGAATCCGACCACACCGTTGATGACGACGTCGGCGACGCCGGCCGCTTCCGCCAGGGCGTCGGGACCGACCAGGAGTTCGGTACCGGCCGGCAGCCGCTCGGCGATCCCCCGGGCCGCCCCGGGGTCGGCCACGGCCACGACCTCGGGGCGGTGGCGCTTGGCTTGTTCGACGGCGAGATCGACCGAGCTGCCGACCCCGAGGGCGACCACTTCGAAGCGCTCCGGTTCCGCCTCTACGACCTCGAGGGTCTGGGTGCCGATCGAGCCGCTCGAACCAAGGACCGCGACCCGAACCCGGTCCGCCGTGGGTGAACCGTCGGCCGAGGTACTGGTCAGAGGACCACCTGAGCGACGTAGTACGTGGCCGGAAGGGCAAACAGCATGGCGTCGAAACGGTCGAGC
>CAZEFG010000154.1:0-6063 GCA_964511355.1 uncultured Iamiaceae bacterium | reverse complement strand
CCGTTTTGGCACCGCGAATCGAACGTGCCCCGTTCATTCTGGGCGCGTGAGCGCGCGCGGGGCGCGCTCCCACGCGCCCGGTTTGAGGAGGACCACGCTCGATCCCTTTCTGGGCGCGTGAGCGCGCGCTGGGCACGCGCTGGCGCGCCTGGTTTGGGACGCGGGAGAACCCTTGTCATGGGGTGGGCCGGTCGTTAGGGTCTCTGCCTGCTACGGCAACCCTTCCCCCTCGACCACGACGAGGAAAGGGCGCGCCCGTGGACCGGGTCGATGCAGCGATGGTGGCCAAGGCGAGGGCCCAACACGGCCTGGTCGAGATGACTCAGTACGTGGGGCTCGGCGGCAGTCGAGCTCGTGCGTTGCGACGCTGCGAGTGGGGGGTCTGGGAGCAGATGTACCCGACCGTGTTTCGCATCGGGGGATACCCGCTGACCTTGGATCAGCGATTGATGGCGGCGGTGCTGGCTTCGGGGCCAGGGGCGGTCGTCTCTCATCGCGCGGCCGAGTGGTTATGGGGCGTGCGAATCCCGGGCGGCGTGCCGCTGGAGCTGAGCGGTCCTCGCCCCCAGATGCGGAAGCGGTCGGACACCATCTGGCATCGATCCCGAGATCTCAACCTGGCCGGAGTGTCACGGGTTCGAGGTATCCCCGTGACCGGTTTGCCCCGTACGCTCCTCGACATCGGGGCAGTGGCTCCGGCGTTGGTCCGCCCTGCACTCTGGGAGGGGATGCGCAGCCACGGCCTGAGCTGGGGTGACGTGCTCGGCGTGCTCGTCGATCACAGCAAGAAGGGGCGACGAGGGATTGGTGCTCTCCGAGCCGTGGTCGACGAGCACTACGGGCAGATCGCTGGCGACAGCCGCACCGAGGATCGGGCATTCGAGATCCTCTGTGATTCTCAGCGAGTGCCGATCCCCGAGCGCTTGATCCCGGTGATGTGCGCCGACGGGGTCGAGGTCACCCCTGACTTTCTGTGGCCCGAATACCGGCTCATCCTCGAGGTCTTCGGCGCGGATCACCTGCTCAATGAGTCGGTGCAACAGATCGACGCCCATCGGATCAACCAGCTGGAGATCGCTGGCTACGCCACCCTTGTGTACACGGGCAAAATGCTCCGCAAGGCTCCGGAGCAACTCGTTCGCGACGTGGCGTCGATCCTTTCCTCACGCGGCTGGTCCGGCATTCTGGGCGCGTGAGCGCGCGCCGGACGTGCTCTGGCGCGCCCAGTTCGATCATGTGGCCCCACCCCACGGTTTCTGGGCGTGTGAGAGCGCGCTCCACGCGCGCTGGCGCGCCCAGTTTGGGAGGACGGGTGAGGGTCAGGGTGAGGGTGAGGGTGAAGTGAAGGTGGGGGAGGGGTCAGGCGTCGGCGGTGGTGTGGCGTTCCCAGGTGGCGTACATCGACGCGTACTGGCCCCCGAGGGCCACCAGTTCGTCGTGGCTGCCCAGCTCGACGATGCCGCCGCGGTCGACAACGGCGATCCGGTCGGCCCGCATGGCAGTGGCCAGGCGGTGGGCGATGATTATCGCGGTGCGTCCTTCGAGCAAGGTGTCGAGCGCCCGCTCGATCTTGGTCTCGGAGCGCAGGTCGAGGTTGGAGGTGGCTTCGTCGAGGATCAGGACCCGCGGTCGGGCCAGGAACGCTCGGGCCAGAGCCAGGAGCTGACGCTCACCTGACGACAACGACACGCCCCGCTCGTGGCACGGCGTGTCGATGCCGAGGGGCAGCCGCTCGATGAGGTCGTCGATGCCGACCGCCCGGCAAGCTTCGAGGACCTCGGCGTCGGTGGCGTCGGGCCGGGCGAAGGCGACGTTGTCGCGGATCGACCCGGCGAACAGGAACGGCTCTTGGGGGACGATCCCCAACTGGCGGCGCAGGGAACCCAACGTGACATCGCGCAGATCGTGACCGTCGATCGCAACCGACCCTTCGACCGGGTCATAGAAGCGGGTCACGAGATTGGCGATGGTCGACTTGCCTGCCCCCGTTGGCCCCACCAGAGCGAACACCTCGCCTTCGCGGATGGTGAGATTGACATCGGAGAGCACCGGTGAGCCCTCGATGTAGGCGAAGTTCACGTCGTCGAAGCGGATCTCGCCGCTGATCGGCGGCAGCTCGATCGCGTCTGGCTTCTCGGCCACCACCGGGTCGGTGTCGAGCAGGTCGCGCAGCTTGTTCAGAGCGGCCTGGCCTGACTGGTAGGTGTTGTAGAGGGTGACCATCTGCTGGATCGGCGCGAAGAACGAACCCAGGTAGAGGACGAAGGCCACCAGCTCGCCCGGCGAGAGACTGCCGTCGAGCACCATCCGACCACCGATGAGCAGGATGAGCGCCTGGGCGACGATGCCGAGCACCTCGGTGGAGGCGCCGTACATGGCGCTGACCCTGGCCGTGTAGTTGTTGGCCTCGCGGTACTCGCCGGCGATGTTGCGATGTTCGACGATGTTCTGGGGCTGACGGTTGTGGGCGGCCACGATCCGTACGCCCGACAGACTTTCCTGGAGGTGGGCCATGACGTCGGCGATGCGTTCTCGCACCGTGTCATAACCGCGGTCGGACACGACCCGAAAGCGCAGGGTCGAGATCACCATGAACGGCACGACGATGAGCAAGGTGATGGCCGCAAGTTGCGCGTTGTAGGTGAACAGCACCCCGATCACGAAGACCAGGGTGAGGCCCTGGACGACCATCTGGATCAAGCCGTCGTGAAACAGCTGGGTGAGGCTTTCGATGTCGCTTGTCATTCGGGTCATCAACCGGCCAGCCTTCTCCTCGGTGAAGAAGCTGACATCGAGGCGTTGGAAATGCGAGAACACCCGTACCCGCAGGCCGTACATCAAACGCTCGCCGACCCGCCCTGACCAGGCCACCCGCGCCCGACCCGCCACCACGTTGACCACGATGCTGAACAGATAGATCACCGCCATGGTGATCACTACCGAACGGTCGCCCTCGCGGATGCCGTCATCGATGCCGATCTGGGTGAGCATCGGACCGATCTGCATTGCCGCCGTTTCCAGCAGCACCAGGACGAACGCTCCGAGTAGGGCCAACCAGTGCGGGGCCAGGATGCCCCGTAGCCGCAGCGGACGTCGGTCGTAGCGGGAGTGACTGAAGGGCACCTCCGGCGGGTCGGTGTCGGTTTCGGTGGCGAGCAGTTTGTCGACCCGCTGCTGCAGCTCGGGAGGAATCCCCGCGAAGGGCAACCCTGGGGCCGCGGGACGACCGAAGCCGCCCATTCCGCCGCCGCCACCACCCATTGTCATGCCCATCAGGCCGCACCTCCCCCGAAGCCGCCGGGAATGCCCGGGGTCAGTCCAGCCGAGCCGGCGGCCCCGTTGCCGCCGCCCATGCGGGCCGCCATCTTGGCCATCATCTCTTCGCGGGACTCCTGCGCCTGGCGGCGGGCCTCCTGAGCCTTCTGCCGTTCGGCCTGGTCTTCTTCCAGGTGAGCCAACACGGCGGCATAACGGGGTTCGCTGGCCATGAGTTCGGTGTGGGGACCCGACGCCACCACCTGGCCACCTTCGATGAGCACGACCCGATCGGCCAGGCTGATGGTCGAGAGGCGGTGGGCGATCACCAGTGTGGTCCGGTTGGCCATCAGCTCGGTGAGCGCATGATGGATCTCCTCCTCGATCCGCACGTCGATGGCGCTGGTGGCATCGTCGAGGATGAGGATCTTGGGGTTCACCAACAAGGTGCGGGCGATGGCCAGACGCTGCCGCTGACCCCCCGAGAGGGTGTAGCCCCGTTCGCCCACCACGGTGTCGTAGCCGTCGGGTAGACGGTCGATGAATTCGGACGCGCTCGCGGCTTGCGCCGCCGCCATGATCTCGTCCATGGGGGCGTCGGGGCGGCCGTAGGCGATGTTGTCGCGGATCGTGCTGGAGAAGAGGAAGGGTTCGTCGAGCACCATGCCCACGTGGGCCCGCAGGCTCGGCAGGGTCAGTTCACGGACATCGTGGCCATCGATCAGAACGGCACCCTCGGACACGTCGTAGAAGCGGGTGAGCAGGCGGGCCACGGTCGACTTGCCCGAGCCGGTGCGCCCCACCAATGCCACCGTCTCGCCGGGTTCGATGTCGAGGTTGAAACCGTCGAGGACCTGATGGCCGCTGGCGTAGGCGAAGCCGACGTCGCGGTACGAAACCGCACCCTCGGGTTCGACGAGATCGACCGCGTCAGGTGCGTCGACGATCTCGGGTGCCTCGTCGAGGATCTCGTAGATCCGAGCTGCTGATGCGGCCGAGCGTTGCCCCATCATCATCAACATGCCGATCATGCGGAACGGCGCCTGGAGCATCACCACGTAGCTGGTGAACGCCACGATGGCGCCGACGTTGATCTGGCCGTCGATGGTGAGCAGACCGCCGTAGAGCAACACCATGGCCATGCCCACCCGGGGAAGGTTCTCCATGATCGGCGCGTAGGTGGCCCGCAGGTCGATCTGCTTGGTGGCCGCCCACCGCAGCCGGTCGGCGGCCTTCGCCAATTGGTTCACCTGTTGTTGCTCGGCGGCGAACGACTTCACCACCCGGGTTCCGGTGACGTTCTCCTCGACGATCGTGGCGACATCGGCGGTGCGGGCCTGCACGATCCAAGAGATCGGGAACATGAACGACCGCATGCGCAGGCCTACGACGAACACCAAGGGGAGAGGAAGCAGGGCCACGATGGTCAACGGCACGTGGATCGACAACATGATGGCGAACGCCAGGGCGAAGCTGATGAGCTGCAACCCCATCATCGGGGCGAAGGTCAAGAACATCTGCACCGACCGGATGTCGGAGTTGGCCCTGGAGATCAGCTGACCCGACTGCACCCGGTCGAAGAACGAGAACGACATGCGAGCCAGGTGCTGGTACATGGTGACCCGCAGGTCGTACTCCAACCCGTAGGCCACCTTGAACAAGGTGATGCGCGATCCGAGGGCGGCAAGACCCCGGATGACAGCCAAGGTCACCAGTATCCAGATGAACGGTTCGAGGGCGCGGGTTGGCTCGGAGTCGGGCCACGGCAGCGCGGTGTCGATGGCTTCCATGACGACCCGCGGTACGAGCACCTGGGTCACCATCGAGATCACCGACAGGCCCATGGCGAGCAGGAAGAGGCTCCGGCGGGCGAGCACGACCGGCGCCATGCGCCGAATCCAGCCCTTGGTGGGGTCGGGGTCGATGGCGGCGCTCGGTGCTGGTTGGAGCGGTTCGACGGTGAAGGGCTCGAAGGGGGAGTGGTCGGTGATCTCGCGTTCGGCCAGGCGGACGAAGTCACGCTCAAGGGTGCTGGTCATGAGCTGGCCTTAGCCCGACCGGCGGCGATGGCGCCCAGCCAGTGTTCGAGACCGGCGTTGGCCTCGTGCTGCTGTTCGGACGGGAGTCGGGAGGCGAGCTGGGTGAGGCGATCCTGGATGGCCTTGTCGGCTCGGCGCACCGCCTGGCGTCCGGCGCTTGAGATCTGGTGGCTGACCCGTCGCCGGTCGTCGGGGTCGGGCAGGCGTTCGACGTAACCACGAGCCACGAGTCCATCCACCAGAGCGGTGAGGCTGGGGCGCGTCACATCGAGGCGGTCGGCGAGGGCGGTGGCCGCCGAGGGCGCGTCGGCCAGGAACATCAGCAGCCGGTACTGGGATGGCGAGAGCTCGACGCTGTGCAGAGCGATCTCGACCGACTTGGCCAACAGAGTCGCCCCATGCGCCGCGTCGCGAGAGATTGTTTCGACGGTCACATAGTTAGTGTGCCGAAGTATCTGGGCGGGAGCAACTACCGCAGGACCAAAACGTTCGGTGGGGATCTGGTCGCGTCCAGCGTGACCAGATCCCCACAGAACGACAAACCTTGGGCCTAGACGAAAGCTCCGGCGAAGACCAGGGCCACGATGGTCATGACCTTGATGAGGATGTTCATGGCCGGGCCCGACGTGTCCTTGAAGGGGTCACCGACGGTGTCGCCCACCACGGCGGCCTTGTGGGGGTCAGAACCCTTGCCGCCATGATGACCTGCCTCGATGTACTTCTTGGCGTTGTCCCAGGCGCCACCCGCGTTGGCCATGAAGATGGCCAG
>CAZEFG010000153.1:0-6097 GCA_964511355.1 uncultured Iamiaceae bacterium | reverse complement strand
CAGGTCCGGCGGTTGGTGGATAGTAGACGTCATACAGACTATCATCGGTGTATGACCATGCTTAGTTTCCGGGTCGAAGCCCGAGACGCCGAATCTGTCAAGTATTGGGCGGAGTCGCTTGGGATCGACCGATCTGCGCTTTTGCGTGAGGCGCTGCGCCGCCACCTCGATCGGCTGGCATCTGAGGGCGATGCCGAGCGCTGGAGCGCCCAGCCTCTGGACGATGCCGAGCAGTCGTTGGCCGAGATCGCTGACTGGGGTCCCGCCGAGGACTGGTCGGACTGGGACGTCGATGCAGCGCGGTGAGATCTGGTTCGCGGCGACACCGGGCGGCGATCGGCCCGTTCTGGTCTTGACCCGTGACCCGGTCGCCGACCGGATCGGCGCTGTGGTGGTTGCGGCGCTGACTCGGACGCGCCGTGGGCTGGTTTCCGAGCTTGAGCTGACCCCGGCCGATGGAGTCCCGACTGACAGCGTCGTGAACTTCGACAACATCCACACCATCGGTCGGGCGACATTTCGCCGTCAGGTCACGGTGCTGTCGCCGGCTCGGATGGCCGATGCCTGTCGAGTGCTACAGGCCTCGGTCGGTTGCTGACCCCGAAACTGGTGGCAACGTTCCCGGGTTAGCGGCGCTGCGGGTCATTCCTCTTCGGCGAGGTCGGGGCCGACGATGACGATCACCTCAGCTGAGCCGACGGTGATGCCCGGGTCGGCGGGCATGGCCATGACGTTCTCGGGGAACACACCGAGGCGTTCGGCCAGCTCGGCGGCTTCGGGGCCGAAGTCGCCGGTGAACCACACCTCGCTCGCCTGGTAGGACCGGGTGCTGGTGGGGGTGAGGTTGGGGTAGCCCTCGTCGGATAACTGATCGGCGAGGCGACCTGCCGCCCCAGGAACCGTGGTTCCGTTGACCACCAGCACGGTGACCTCAGAGTTGGGTCGCAGCTCGGGCACTTCCGGAGCGGTCGTGGTGGTCGGGCGCGTGGTGCTGGTGGTGGTCGTGGTGTCGAGTCCAGGCATCGAGTCGTCGGTGTCGCCGGGTTCGGTGGTCTCGATGGCGGGCGGGGTGGCCACGGCCTGCGGATCGTCGCTGGCGCCTAGCTGAGGCACACCCGCGATGGCGATGCCGGCCACGGCGGCGAGCGCGATGAGGCTGACCCACAAGCCAATTTCGGTTCGCCGTGTCATGGTTCGGACAATAGTGCGGGGGCCAGGGGACAACGGGACACGGGATCAGGCCGGCCCCCACAGGGAGTCGGCCAGGCGGTTGGTCAGATCGTGGATCAGGGCGGCGGTGGCCACGTATCCCTCGGGCGGACCGCCGTAGGGGTCGTCGATATCGAGGTCGTGAGCCTGCATGAGCAGCGCCGCCGAGCGGTCACGGCCCACCGCGGCCAACCAGTCGGCGATGGGCTGGTCGTCGCGAGGGCCGGTCTGGCTGCTGCGCTTCACGAGCTCACGCAGGGTGAAGATCGAGCCGAAGCGACCGGGGGCGAGCACGGCGGCCTCCCGGACGTGGCGCACCTCCATGCCCACCACCAAGTCGGCCTGGTCGACCAGATCGGCGGTGAGTCGGCGGCTGCGATGGTCGTGGAGATCGAGGCCGTAGCCGGCCAGGGCGTTGACCGACCCGGGCGAGGCGCCGCGCCCCCCGTCGAGCAGACCGGCCGAGGTGACGGCGGCTTCGACTCCGCGGTCGGCGGCGGCCTGGCGCAGGAAGCGTTCGGCCATGGGCGACCGGCAGATGTTGGCGGTGCACAGAACCAGCAGGCGCATCTCTATCTATCGGCGCTGAGGTCCAGATCGGTAGAGGTCGTGGTCGAGATGGTGATGGGTCCGCCCCCCGTGGAGATGTCGAAGGTGAGCTCGTCGGGCCTCACCGTGGGCTGGCCCGACCAGATCAGACGGTAGTCGGGAGCGACGGTACCTGAGAGGGAAAACGTGATGGTAGTGGTGGCACCGGGTGCGATGTCGACGTACAAGGCGTGGGCAAGCACCCCCAGCTCGGGCAACGTCTCGGGCACCTCCGGGGCGCCGTCGACGGTGAGGTGGGTCAGTTGGTGGGGGGTGTAGAGCGTGACCCACTGGCGGTTGGTGGCCCGGGGGAGGTCGGGGTCGAAGTTGCCGAGCACGTAGTCGGGCAGGTCGGGGTCATCGACCGCGTGGTTGGTGAGGGTGACGGTGACGGTGGCGTCGATGGCCCCGGTGTCGGGGTCGACGGTGGCCTGGTGGTCGATCTGGCGTTGGAGGTACACGTCGATCTTGTTGCCGTTGGCGTTGGCGGTGCGCACGCTGAGCAGGTCGATACCGGCCTGGACGCGGGGAAAGGCGCCGTCGAGTCCGAAGTGAGCGAGCACCGAGGCCTCGTCGGGGTCGGCGCTCCACACCATCAGCCGCTTGTCGGCCACCATCGGCCCGAGGGCGTCGAGCACCTGGTTGGGGTCGAGGCTTGAGGTGGTGAGGGCCCCGAACATGGCGTCGATCAGCTCGGCCAGCGCGTCGACCCGGTCGTCGCCACCGAACTCGATGTATTGGTCGAGCCACAGGAACTGCTCGAGCGACTCGGCGTCGAGTGGTTCGGGGCGGCTCGGGATCGACAGCGGGCCGGTGATGGTGGCCAGGGCGGACACGGCGCTGGGGTCGACCAGGATCACCCCGTCGATCGGTGGCAGCCCAGCTTGGGGGAACAACTCGGCGGCGACCTCGGCGACGGTGGGGAAATCAGGCGAGGCGGTGATGTTCACCAGGTAGCTCTCGACGTAGTAGCGGTAGTAGCGGTCGAGGTACTCCTGGGGTCCCGACAACGTGCGGTCGTGGGTGCCCGGTGGGCCGCCCAGCTCCGACAGGCGTCCGCTGTCGACCAGGTCGAGCCGGCCGTCGTCGGTGGTGAGCAGGCCCCAGTGGCCGACGAAGCCACCGATGCCCCGGGTCTCGGACGGCGCGGTGAACAGCACGAGGTAGGTGCGGGGACCGTCGTGGCCCAGCATGGGTGGAGCGGTGTCGGCGATGGCGATGAGGTCGTCGATGGTGGGGAGCGCATCGGCGGCCGCCTCGGTGAGCGTGTCGATACGGGAGGTGAGCGGCGACAGGAGCCATGGGGACCTGACCTCGTCGACCACGTCGAGTGCCGCGCTGAGTGACCGGCGGGCCTCGATCAGGTGGGGACGGGTGTCGAGGATGAGGCTGAGGTCGATCCGGGAGTCGGTGACGGTGAAGCGACCGGGGTCGGCGGCGGCGCTCACCTGGTTGGCGGCGGCCGACACGTCGATGGCGGTGGCTGCCAACTCGGTGGTGGCGTGCAGGTTCGGGCCGACGATGGGCAGGCCGAGGGCGGGCCGGGCCCAACTCCGGGCGAGCTGGCGGTGGCCGCGGCGCAGCAGCGTCTCGGCGGTGGCGAACTGGGTGTTGGCAGCTTCGATGCTGGCACTGTCGGGGGTGGCACCGTCGGTGCCGCCGTCGATGGCGAGGTCGAGCCCCGAGCGAGCGGCGCTGACGCCTTGTTCGAGGTCGGTGCGGGCCGAGAGGACGACCAGTGCGGCCAGCCCGGCGAGCACGATGCAACCCACGCCGATGACCGCGCCGAGGGCGAGGGCCACCCGGCGCACCGGGCGCGAGGAGGCGGCGATGCCACTGGCCAGCACCGAGCCGACGGCCACCACCGACAACGCCAGGGTGACCCCTTCGGAGCCCACCGTCACGTCGCCCCGCAACAAGGCGTTGACGCCAACCGCGGCGACCACCGCTCCGAGTACCGGCGTGAGGCCGCGGCCGGCGAGATCGCGGCCGACGGCGCCGCTGCCGAAGAGCTCCCACGCCACCACCGCGACGAGGGCCGCCGCCGCCAGGCCTTGGGTCAGCCCGGTGGTGGTGACCCCGGCCAGGGCGGAGAGCACGATGAGGGTGGCCCGGTGCGCCTTGGCCCCGGCGAGGGCGACGCTGGCACCGAGCAATGCCAACCACGCCGAGTCGGCCAGCGCACTGGCGGTGGGCGCGGCATCGTCGACGGCGGCCGCTACCGCCGACAGCACCGCCGCCACGGCGATGAGGGGAGCGGACAGAACTAGGCCCGGACGCGACACACCGGCCCCAGAAGGGCCGGTGTGTAACGCGCCCTCAAGGGGCGACAAGGTGTGTCAGCCTCAGCTGTCGGCGTTCACCGAAGCGGGAGCGGAACGACGCACGGCCAGAAGGGCGATGCCGCCGGCGGCGACGAGGACCACGGCGAGCTGAGCCAGCGGGAGGCTCTCGCTACCGGTGGCGGGGAGCTGACCAGCGCCACCGGCGCCAGCGCCGCCGGCACCGACACCCGAACCGGGAACCGTGGTGGTTGCACCGGGCTGGGTGGTGGGGGTGGTGGCGGGGGCGGTGGTGGGGGTGACCGTCTCGGTGCCGGGCACGGTGGTGCTCGGAGCGGTGGTCCCTGGGTACTGCTGGGCGCTGGCGATGCCAGTGCTCAGGAGCATGAACGCGCCGATGGCGGCAAGAAGTGCGAGTGCTTTACGCATGTGTTCGTATCTTTCTGTCTCGGGCCTGCGGGCGTTTGCTCCCGCCTGATTTGTGACGTTAGACCAAGTTCGGTGCGTTTGTCACCCTTCTTGACTATTCATCGTGGTCTCGAAGGTCATCTCGATGGTGGTGGCGGTGACGCCGGGGTCTTCGGGGTAGATCTCCCCGGCGGTGGCGAAGCTCTCCGCCGACGTCGACTGGTAGGGCATCAAGGTTCCCCGGAGAAGGTCGACGCCGCCTCCGTTGGGGATCTCGCGCAGGCTGTCGAGGATCTGGTTGGCCACCGTGCGCACCGGGCTCACGTACCATTGGCCGTCGTGGCGCACCAGACCCAGGGTGGGGGGCGAGTACGAGCCGCCGTAGATGCCACCGCCCAGGAAACCGAGGATGCCGAGGCCGCCCCCAGGCGGATCCTCGTGGGGACAGGTGGTGATCGACCCGTCCTCTTCGAAGGTCATCCCCGGGATGACGTAGTACTCGAGTTCTTCGTTGCGGGATTCGGTGGAGGGGTCGCGTACGTTGACGCACCCGTCCTCGAAGCGCACCGTCGAGTAGTAGGTGGCGTGGTTCCAAGAGTCTTCGTAGACGTTGGTGACCGCGAGCACGTCGACCACCACGTCAGCTCGGTCGCCCTGCTGGTCGATGTGGTAGCGCAGCTCATCGATGGTGTAGCCCTCAGACGAAGCCGCCCAATTGCGGACGGGCATGAGGTTGGGCGCTTGGCGGTGGGCAGCCGAGGCCTCGCCGGGGTTGAGCATGGCGACGATGGCGGCGGGGTCGATCGGATCGAGGGCGGCAGCGAAGGCCTCAGCGAGAGCGTCGGGCGAGTCGAACCCCTGGGCGGCCGGGGTGGAGCCGGGGTCGGGGCTGGGCAGGCCGTTGCCGGTGCGCCACAGCTCGCCGATGGTGTGGCCGAAGCTCACGAACCAACGTCCGTCGATGCGCTGGGTGGCCAGGGTGAGGTCGAGTCCGGTCGGTGGGGGGCTAGGTAGGTCGGCGACGGAGGCGTCGGGGGGAAGCGCGTCTTGGTCGGCGAACGCCGGGCCGAGTGGCAGGTCGGCGCCGAAGATAGTGGCGCGCAGGGTCCCTCCGATGTCCACGAGCGCCAGGTCGTCGCTGGTGGAGGTGGCGGTGAGCGACAGGTCGATGACTTCGAGGTCGATTCCGGGGATGGCCGTCAGGTCGATGTCGTTGGCCAGCAGTTCGATGCGTCCCAGTTCAGACAGGATCTCGCGCATGCTGTCGTCGAGGACATCGCGTTCGCCGGGCACCACGGTGGCCATGGCCGCTTCGAGGTCGGATGCCTCGATGGCCTCGACCAGCGCTTCGATGGCGGCCTCGGGGGAGTCGGCCCCTTCGCCGGTGCCGCCGCCCTGGCCCACCACCACAAAGGCAAGCCCTGCCGCCAACACGGCGATGGCGCCGCCGATAGCCAGGCGTAGCCCGGTGCCGGAGCGGCCGGCTGCCGGTGCCTCGCGTTCGAGGGTTGGAGCGGAGTTCCCCGGGGAGGTCGGAGTCGGGTCCATGGCTGTTCCTCGCAATCTGCGGCCGCCGGTGGCCAGCATGTCGGCTCCCGCCAGCATGACAC
>CAZEFG010000152.1:2091-6157 GCA_964511355.1 uncultured Iamiaceae bacterium | reverse complement strand
TTCGATCCGTTCCTTGAAGCCGTCGTGGATGGGGTCGAACTGGAAGTCCATGCGAGACGACAGGGGCTCCATGTTTCCGCCGGTGACGGGGGTGGACCACTCGTTCCAGATCACCCCGCACAGGATGTGCAGCGCTGTGTGGGTGCGCATGAGCCGGTGGCGGCGGTCCCAATCGAGCACGCCATGGATCGAGTCGCCCACCTCGGGAAGGTCGTTGGCCGAACCTCCCACGGTGTGCCAGATGGTGTCGCCGTCGTCGCCGCGCTCCTTGCGGACATCGGTGACGCTGAGCACGCCGAGCATCCCGGTGTCGTGGGGTTGGCCCCCACCCGTGTAATAGAAGGCGGTGCGGTCGAGGGCGATGCGAAGGCCCTCGGGGTCGACAGCGGTGACGGTGGCGTCGAACTCGCGGAGGTAGGCGTCGCGGAGAAACAACAGCTCGGTCATCGGCCCATTCTGCCCCCCGGCCAGCCCTGGTGGCGGCTGGCCTACCGGGACCCCGCGCCGGTCAGGCGTTGACGCCGAGGTGGAGGTGGTCCTGGTGCACCGGGTCGGTCCAGGATCCTGACCCGAACGACCAAGGGGAACCCAGGCGGTGGATCTGGTTGCCTTCGAAGAACTGGCGAGAGACGCGGTGGGCCACCGAGTCGGTGTCGTCGCGCTGCTGAACAACGGGCAGGTCGCCGACCGACCAGATATCGACCGCCCTTCCCACGGTGTGGGCGCTGCGCCCCGACGTGCCGAACACGTTGATCGGGTGGCCTCGCTTGCACGTGGTCACCCGGATGGGAGTGTCGTCGGCGAGGTCGGCCATCGCCACCATGATGCGACGGTCGACGATGCCGTCGTAGATGTCCCAGCGCACACTGTCGGGCATGTCGATGTCGGAGTGGTCGAGCACCCGCCGCGCCTCGTCGGACAGCTCCTCGGGAGGGGCCACGGGATCGCCGGAGGTGTCTTCGACGCCCGAGACCAGCCACTCGTCGTCGGCGGTGCGCACCACGCGGACGTCGATGCAGCGCGACACCAACAGGTCGACGCCGTCGCGCCGCAGGAGTTGTTCGACCACCACCATGATCGAACCGCTGGTGGGGTCAGAATGAGGGTCGAGACCACCGAGTTGGGGATAGGTGACCCGGCACGACGAATCGGCGCCTGGCACGAACAGCGGGCGGGCGGCGGTGACGAGCGCCGAGCTGGCGTCGATCGAGCCACTGGCCGAGCCCGCCATCTCCGCGGTCAGCAACGGCCGGCTGCGCCCGATCGGGTCGTCGATTCGTTCACTGGCACCAAAGGTCAACAGCGCCTCGACCATGCGAACCCCGGCCACCTTGGCGGCGACGAAGACCTCGTTGTCGACCAGTTCGTAGGGTCCGGGATCAGCCGGCACGGCGTCGGTGGTGGTGGTGACCAGCTCGTCGTCGTCGACGCCCTCCTCCACCGGGACCGTGCTGGCGGTGCTCGGCGAGCGGTCGGCATGGGGCGGGATCGGCACCCTGGCGCCGGTTCGGCTCACGCTCCACCCCACCGCCCCACCGGCCGCCAACGCGGCGGCGGCACCGCCCATGAGACCGAGCACCTGACGCCGACTGGGCCGGTCGGGTTGGGTCACGGCGTCCCGGTGGCGGCGCGCATCTCACCCGACTGCGAGAACCCGATCAACACGAAGCCCCGCGTCCGTCCCGATGCCAGGACGCCGGTCCAGTGGGCCAGGCCCGCTGCGTCAGGTTCGCGGCCCAACACGTTGCGGTACACCTGGCGGACGAAGTCATGGTCATTGAGGTTGCCATAGGTCCGTCGGAACTCCGGGGAGGCCACGAACTCGAGGGCGATGGCCGACAGCGACCGGCCCGAGAGATACCGGCGGGTCCAGTAGGCGTGGCCGTCGGCGTCGGGGGCACGGTCGAAGGCGGCCGAGTAGAGCCGGGTGATCGCGCCCTGCACCCGGGGCGAGGGATCGCTGGCCGCGGTGCGGCGCACCATCCACTCGAGGCCCGGGTTGAACACCGCGTTGTGGCCCCCGTTGAACAGCACCAACGAAACGTCGCCCGACTGGCGAGCGAAACGAGGCCGCGGGTCACCGGGCCGGAACCACGTCGGTTCTTCGATCTGGCCTTCGAGGTGGGCCGGCAGTCGGTTGGATGCGATTGCCGCTGACTCTTCGGGGGTGATCCGATCCGCGGGCTGGGCCAGGTGGTTGAACGCCCACACCGCTTGCTCGGGCAACACCAGACGGTCGCCCAGGCCGTGGCCGATGTAGATCGGCACCCCCGCGTCGCGAGCGGCATCGAGGTGGGCGCGGGGGCTCCGGGACGCGCACTGGTCGCGGGCCGCCTGGTATGCCAGCGGGTTGCCTCCGCACGATGCGGCGATCTGGTTCACGTAGCGCTGGTTGTAGCTGTAGCGGTACCACTCGACCAGGTCGTAGATCGGCACCCACGACACCGCACCGGCGAACAGCTCGGGGTGGCGACCGGCCATGTTGAGCGACATCATCCCGCCCCCGGAGAACCCGATCACGTAGATGTTTCGCTCGTCGATGTCGGCGTTGGCCTTGGCCCAGTTGACGGCGTCGACGATGTCTTGCACGGCGAGGTCCGAGCCGGTGGCATCGGCGCTGTTGGACACCCCCCGGAAATCGGGGTGGATCATGGCCCAGCCGTTGCGCTGGGCCCACTGGCCGTAGGGCACGCTGGCCACCTGGTTGTAGCCGACGCTCCATGAGTGCAACGCCACCAGCAGAGGGCGAGGTCCTGGCTCGTTGGGCGCGAGCCACAGGGCGGGTTGCTCGTGGCCGTCGAGGGTTGAGGTGATGCGGACATCGGCGATGCCCGGCACCGCCGCCCGCCAGCTCGCCACGTTTCCGCCCGGCAGGAATCCGCGGTTGGTGGCGGGGTGAACCCGGGCGTATTCAGCTTCGATCGGCGGGCCCGAGTCGGCGGCCGCCGTGCCGGGGCCGGGAACCAGACCCACGGCGAGCGCGATCGCAGACGCCACCGCCAGCAGCGGCCGCCAGGACGGCCTCTGGTGCTGGCGGCGCCTGATTCGTTCGTCGGTCGGCACCTGGGGTGCTCCTTTCGTCATCCCGCGCCACCCGCGTCTTCGATCTGTCGCACCATCCACTCCAGCCCCGGGTTGTAGACACCTTCGTGACCTCCGTCGAAGATCACCAGAGTCACCTGCCCGGATTGGCGGGCGAACAAAACTCCGGGGTCGGGATCGGCGAAGAAGGTGTCGACGTCGGTGCTGCCCCGGAGCTGCTCGGGCACCTGCCCACCTCCGAAGGCGGCGACGGTCTCCTCGTCGAAGCGATCGTCGGAGTCGGCAAGCTGGTTGAACGCCCACAGGCTGTGAGCCACCGGCACGATTCTGTCGGCGATGCCGTGCCCGAGGTAGATGGGCACCTCGGCGTCGCGGGCCGCGTCCAGGTGCGCACTCGGACTGCGGCGGGTGCACTCCTCGGCCGCGGCCGGATCGGTGCCAGGGTTGCCGCCACATGACCGCTCGATCTCGCGGGCGTACTCGGCCGAGGGTTGGTACGCGTGCCAGGCGCCGAGGTCGTGGATCGGCACCCAGGCGACCACGCCGGCGAACCGATCGGGGTGTTGCCCGGCGACCAGCAGAGACATCATCCCGCCCCCGGAAAAGCCGGTGATGAAGACGCGGTCGGGGTCGATGTCGGCGTGCTGTTCGGCAAAGGCCACCGCGTCGATGATGTCCTGGACGGCTCGCTCCGACCCGGTGGCGTCGGGGTTGTCGAGCACCCCGCGGAAGTCGGGGTGGATCATCGCCCAACCGTTCTCGTCGGCCCACTGGGCATAGGGGATCCCGAGGTGCTGTTGGTAGTCGACGCTCCACGAGTGCAACACGACCAGCAACGGGCGGGGCTCGTCCCATTCGTGGGTGAGCCACAGCGCCGGCTGTTGGTACCGGTCGACCGAACTGGGAATGTGGACCTCGGCGATCCGGGGGACCTCTTGCACCCAACGTTCGAGGCCCGCCCCGCCGTAGGACAGGTCGGTGATGGCGACCGGGTCGAAGCGAGAGAACGGCGGTTCGTAGTCGT
>CAZEFG010000152.1:0-1991 GCA_964511355.1 uncultured Iamiaceae bacterium | reverse complement strand
GAGCCGGACGAACCTTCGGATCCACAAGCCGAGGCAACTAGGGCCAGGCACAGAACCAGGCCGAGAAGGCGAGAGACAGGCACAGACATGGTTGCGGGTCGGGGCAGCTCAGGATTGGAGGAGCTGTCGGATCTTGAGCCGCTGACCGCCTCTCAGCAGCGCCCGTCGGTAGATCAGTCCGCCCACCCGGGCCAGCACCACCAGGGTCACGACACCGATGACCACGGCGACAACGACCTCGGTGATCGAGGCCGAGCCGGCTGAGATACGCACCGGCATGACCATCGGGGCGCTGAAGGGGAACAAGGAGATGATCCGCGAAAGAACTCCGTCGGGGTCGCCGCTCGCCACGACGGTTCCGAGATAGGACAGCACCACCAGCGTGCTCAGCGGCCCCACCGCCGAGCCCAGGTCCTCTTGGCGATCGACCAGGGCGCCCAATGCTCCGAAGGCGGTGGCGTAGATGCCATAACCGAGGATGAACCAGCCGATGGCCGACACGACATCGAGCGCGGCGGCAGGAGGCAGGTCGACCCACCCGGCGGCGATGGCCGCTGCGAAGGGCAAGGCGCCCGCCAACACGATGATCAGCGTCGAAAGTCCGACGCCGAGCACCTTGCCGGCCAGAAGGTGGGTGGGCCTCACCGTCGACACCAACACTTCGGCGATACGGGTCGACTTCTCGATCGACACCCCGGTGGCGACGCTCATACCGCCCATGAAGATGGCGAGGTACAGCACCAGGCCGGTGATCCAGCCGACACCCATCCGGCCCGACGCCTCGGCATCGACCCTGACCTCGGTGGGCGGACTCGGCGCCAGGGCCTCAGCGATGGTGCCCTGGTCGAGGCCGGCGTCGGTGAGCACGCTGCGGGCACTCGACGCGACCACCACCTGGTTGACGATCCCCACCAGCGTGTCGGATGACTCGTCGCGGCGCACGAGGAAGGTCTCGTCGGGCTCGAACACCACCGCGACATCGACCTCGTCGTCGTCGACCGCCGTGGTGGCAGAGGCGCGGTCGTCGAACTGTTCGGTCTCCAAGGCGGCGTCGAATGCGTCGACCAACGCCTCAAGGTCGGCTTCGAGACCGGCGGGGACATCGCCAGCCAGACCCACGGTGTAGGTGGTGCTGTCGTCGAGGAACCGGGGGATGACGATCGCGGCGGCGACGATGGCCATGAAGATGCCAATGGTGACCCAGAAGCTCTTGGACCGGAACGATTCGGTGAGCTCTCGTTCGGCGATGAGCTTGATGGAGCGGGCGCTCATGCCGCCACCGCCTCGCGGAACAGTTGGCTGAGGCGGGGAAGCTCGAGGCCGAAGTCGTGTAGCTCACCGAGGGCACGGACCTGATCGAGCACGGCGAGCGGCGCGACCTCGGGGTCGAGGCGCAGCAGCGTCTCGTTGGCGTCGCTGGCGGCCACCGTCACTCCTGGCAGGGTCGTCGCCCACGCCGGATCGGAGGTGGTGAGTGAGATCCGCAGGAAACGTTCACCCGAGGCGGCCTTGAGCTGGTTGAGCTCGCCGTCGAGCACCACCTGGCCGTCGTTGATGAGGATGATGGACTCGCAGATGTCTTCGACCAGGTCGAGTTGGTGGCTGGAGAAGATCACGGTACGACCGGCTTCGGCCTGTTGGTGGATGACCTCGGTGAGCTCGTCGACCGCGGTGGGATCGAGCCCGGTGAAGGGCTCGTCGAGGATGAGGACGTCGGGGTCGTGCACCAGGGCGGCGGCCAGCTGAACCCGTTGTTGCATGCCGCCCGAGAGCGATTCGATCTTGTCGTCGGCGCGGTCGGCCAACGAGAGCTGGGCCAGCAAGTGTTCGGCGCGGGTGGCGGCGGCGTCCTTGGTGAGGCCGCGCAGGCGTCCGAGGTAGACCAGGTTGTCCTTGGCCCGCATCTTGACGTAGAGGCCCCGATCCTGGGGCATGTAACCCCAGCGCTCGCGGTTGGCCGGGGTGACGGTCTTGCCGTTCCAGCGCACCGC
>CAZEFG010000151.1:0-6199 GCA_964511355.1 uncultured Iamiaceae bacterium | reverse complement strand
TCGATGCTGCCGGCGCGCTGGGCGGGGCAGTCGAGGTTGGTGCAGTAGTGGTGACCCTCGCCTTCCAGTCTCACCAAGGGACCCCCACAGCGGGGGCAATCAGACGGAAAAACCCAGTCGGGCAGACCGTCAGGCCGCTCCGACAGGACCGGGCCGACCACCTCGGGGATGACGTCGCCGGCTTTGCGCACGATGACGGTGTCGCCGGGCCGTACGTCCTTGGCAGCCACCTGGATCTGGTTGTGGAGGGTGGCCAGACCGACGGTGGACCCGCCGACGAAGACCGGTTCGAGAACGGCGAAGGGAGTGGCCTTGCCGGTGCGACCGATCGAGACCTCGATGTCGCGGAGCTTGGTGGTGCGCTCCTCTGGCGGGAACTTGTAGGCGATGGCCCAGCGGGGCGCTTTGGCGGTGGAGCCGAGGGCCTCGCGACGGTCGAGGTCGTCGAGCTTGACCACCACTCCGTCGATCTCATAGGGCAGGTCGTGACGGTTCTGTTGCCACCCGAGGCAGAACTCAGCCACCTCGTCGAGCCCGTCGAGCACCCGGATCTCGGGGTTGACCGGCAGCCCGAGCTCCTGGAGGTACGCGAGCGTTTCGGTGTGGCGGGTGAACTCGGGCCCGCCCTGGACCTCGCCCAACTGATAGCACCACAACGCCAGATTGCGACTGGCGGTGACCGAGGCGTCTTTCTGGCGAAGCGAACCGGCCGCGGTGTTGCGGGGATTGACATAGAGCCGCTGGCCGGCCTCGGCCTGGGACTTGTTGAGCGCCTCGAAGGTCGCGACCGCCATGTAGACCTCGCCCCGCACTTCGAGCAGGGCGGGGGCGTCGCCCTTGAGCCGATGCGGCACCTGGGCCAGGGTGGCCACGTTGGCGGTCACGTCTTCGCCCACCCGACCGTCGCCACGGGTGGCGGCCTGGACGAACACACCGTTCTCGTAGGTGATCGAGATGGCCACGCCGTCGATCTTGAGTTCGCAGACATAGGAGGCCGGTGGGTGGTCGGGACCGTCGAGGTCGGCCAGGCGCCGTTCGAGCCGCGCCCCCCAAGCTTCGAGCTCGGTGGCATCCATGGCGTTGTCGAGCGACATCATCGGCCGCCGGTGCACGACCGGATCGAAGGTGGCCGCACGCGGACCACCCACCGATTGTGTGGGTGAGTCGGCCGTGACGAGCGACGGATGGAGCGCTTCGAGCTCGTTCAGCTGGCGAACGAGGGCGTCGTAGTCGGCGTCGGGGATCTCGGGCGCGTCGAGTTGGTGATAGAGCTGGTTGTGGTGCTCGATCTGCTCGCGCAGCGCCGCCACCTCGGCTTCGATCTCGGCTGGCACCTCGTCGGGAATCACCCCCCGAGCCTACGCAACCGCAGTGACACCCTGGCCGTGCGGTCGAGCCGGTTCCACCACCACCGGCTCACCGGTCGAGATGGTTCCGCCCCGCAACACGGTGGCGTACCACCGACTCCGCCCGGGGTTGCGATCGTGATCCATCCGGTCGATGGCACCATTCAGAAACCAGCGCCGATTCTTGGAGCACGGGGTCGCTGGCGCGCTCAGCTGGGCGCGCACCGACCCGATGTCGAGGATCGTCCCGGCCCGCAGCGACGGCCAATCGATACCGCTGATGGTCACGTTCTCGCCCGTGGCGCCGGCAAAGACGGGGTGACCCTCGGCCGCGAGCTCAGCGATGACTTCGGCACTCCACAGGCAGAGGGCCTGCCACGGACGGCCGTGGTGGACCCGGGTGGCCTGGACGTCGCCGAGCAACCCCCTCCGATCGACCTCGGCCAGGGCAACGGCAGTCTTCGGCACCCCGCCGGAGGACCGGTTCAGCTGCGCCACCGCACCCTGCTGGGAACGCACTTGGTCACCGTGCTCTCGCCTGAGGGCATCGATGTTCACAAGCGTGTGCCACAACCCGTGAGTGGTCGCCGCCAGGTTGTCGGGATGCTTGACCGATTCCCGGGTCTTGGACACCAGCGCGGAGATCGTCAACATCAGATCGGCGCCGGCACCCGCCGACCACAGCGAGGTCAACGCCTCGGCGTTGGCGAGGGTCCGCTTTAGGTCCTGGCCGGTCCACTCCGATGCGTCAAAGCCGCAATGGTCACACCGAGCCGCTGGTTCGTCCGCTGTCATCGGACCAGCGTACGGCCGGTTCTCACCCCAAGGGCAGGAGGGAGGAGCGATTCGGCGCCGAATCGGCCCGGAAGTCCTAGGCGCCGACGGAGAGGCGGACGCCGAGGGCTTGGTCATGGACCCGGGAGGCGACCTGGCGGGTGAGCGCCAGCACCTGTTCGGCCTGGGACACCCCGTGATGGGCCATGCCACAGGCGGGGGTCACCAACGACTGGGTGCGCAACAAGATCGGATCACACCCCGCTTGCACGAGCCCACACCACACCGCCGACAGCTGGCGCCACAAGCGGCCCGGGGTAGACCCCAACGGCTCGTCGGTGGGCACCGCACCCCACGCAACCCAGCCCCCGTGGTCGAGGAAACGCCCGAGAGGTTCCGATGCCGATTCGAGGCCCAACCCCAGCGGGGCCGACAGGATGCGGGGCCCCGTCTGGAGAGCGAGCTTCCAGTCGGTTGGTCCGCAGCAGTGCAGGCCGGTGATCGATCCCCGTTCGAGAACCCCCAGCGCACTCGACGTGAGATCGACGGCCGATTCGGGGTCGAGCGGAAAGCCGGGCTGCATCAGGCCGGTGAAACCGGGCTCGTCGAGGAAGACCACCAGCGGCGTGCCCGGGGCCAAAGCGTCGCCGAGAGCCAGCAGGGCCGCCGCCTTGGCTCGCACCGCCGCCCCGGCCACTGCGAAGGCTCGGGCGGCTTCGGCTCCGGCGGCGTGCAGGGCCAATCCCAGGGTGACCGGGCCGGTGAGCTGAAGCTTCACGGGCGCGGTACGCCCGTTCACCGCCAGCAGAAATGCCCGCAGGGTGCGGTAGGGCTCCCCGGTGAGGCCGGGATCGCCCAAGGGAGCATCAGGATCGAGCTGGTCGTGGTCGATGTCGAGCGAACCGTCCGGGTTGACCTCCACCCCGGCCACCCCCCACGCCGCCTGGGCCACCATCGACTCGAGCGGCGAGCGCTGAGGCAACGACGGAGCTGCTGGGAGACGGGTCTGGCGCGCCAACGCGAACTCAACCGCTTGGGTGGCGTCGAGGTAGGGCAGGCTGCCGATCGAGGTATCGGTGCCGGGAAGGATGCCGAGATCGGGCAGCGCGATAGCGACTGGCATTGTCACTGCTTGGTTCCCTCCCCTCGACCAGCGAGCCTCCCGCCGAGGCTCGACCCCCCTCTGGAATAGCCATCAACGGGTGGTTTGGGCAAATCTGAGGCCCGTGACACCGGCTGCCCCTTGGATCATTCGTCTTGTTTGGTTGGTGCAACCTTTGGCGCTTGCCACCGCGGTTGGTGGCGCTCTGACCACTCTAAGCGATCCCGTCCGCCTTGTTCTGGAAGGGATCGCCTGGCTGTTGTGGACGACCGGGTTGGTGGCGGTGTTGGTTCCCCGCACCGTGGGTTTGACCGCCCTGCGAGTGATCGCCCCGGCCGGGTTCGCCCTGGCGGTCTGGGCCGCTCTCAACCACGACGGTGTCATGGCATCGAGCGTGGCGGTGGCGGTGGCCGCGGTTGCGGTCGTGGTTGCCCTGGCGCCCGCCACCGGCGACCTGTTCGTGAACGGCTCGGCCTACGGCGACGAACGACGCTTCGCGCTGCGTCCCCCCGCCTCCGTGCTGTTCGGACCGGTCCTGCTCCTCTGGGCGCTGGTGGCCATGGCCGTGGTCACCGGTCCCCTACTGCTCGCTGCGGGCCAATGGGTCTGGGGCGCGGCCGCCTTGGTGGTCGGCGCTCCGGTCGTGGCGGTCGGGCTGCGCTCACTCCACCAGCTGTCACGCCGGTGGCTGGTGATGGTTCCCGCCGGGGTGGTCATCCACGACCCCACCATCTTGACCTCGAGCCTGTTCAAGCGATCGACCATCGGGTCGCTCGGTCCCGCGCCGGCGGACACCGGAGCGCTCGATCTCACCGGCGGTGCGTTGGGTCTGGCCCTGCAGATCCAGCTCGAAGACACCCAGGACATCGAGTTGCGTCAACGCGGTCAGCGCAAGCTGATCCACGCTCGGGCGGTGATGTTCACCCCGACCCGCCCCGGGGCCGTGCTCCAAGAAGCCCGCGCCCGACGCATCCGCGTCAGCTGAGACTCGCCCTCACTGCCGCTCAACCGGCGATGGCGCTGCCCACTACCTCGTCGCCCTGGTAGATCACCACCGACTGCCCCGGCGCGACCTTACGGCGGGGTTCGTCCCAAACGAGGGTGGCGCCCTCGACGTGACCTCCGGCGGGTTCGCCGTGCGCTGAGCACTGGCCCAGCACAGGGCCCTCGACCGGATCGGCGGCCCACGTGAGGTCGCGCAACCCCACCGTCGAAGCCAGCAGCGCGTCGGCGCCGCCGACGGTCACCCGCCGCCGGGGCACATCGACCGCCACCGCGAACACCCGGTCGCCCGATCCTGATACCCCGAGGCCGCGCCGCTGCCCGATGGTGACCAACTCGACCGCGTCGACCTCGCCCACGACCTCGCCCCGGTCGTCGACCACTTCGCCGGGATGGAGCGGAATACGGTCGGCCAGGAAGCTCGGCCGGCCTCCAGTGCTGGCTGCGATGAAGCACACGTCCTGGCTATCGGGCTTGTCGGCGGTACGCAGACCCAGGGCCTCGGCGGTGGCCCGGACCTGGTCCTTGGTCTGGTCGCCCACCGGGAACGACACTCGGGCCAGCTGGCGCTGGTCGAGCATGTTGAGCACATAGGACTGGTCCTTGGCCCGATCGGCACCCCGGGCGACCCGGCGCGTGCCGTCAGCGTGGGTCACGACGCGGGCGTGGTGCCCGGTGGCCACAGCGTCGAACCCGAGGGCCTCGGCCCGGGCCAGGAGCCGGTCGAACTTGAGGTGCCGGTTGCACTCTATGCAGGGGTTGGGGGTGAATCCCGCGGCGTGATCGGCCACGTAGGGCTCGACCACCCGGGCCATGAAGTCGTCGCCGAAGTTGAAAACGTGATGGTCGATGCCGAGCTGCTGGGCGACCCGACGGGCATCGTCGACATCGGAGACCGAACAGCAGCCCGAGTCGGAGGTGCCGCCCCACAACTTGAGGGTGACCCCCACCACGTCGTGACCCTGATCGCGCAGCATCGCCGCCGCCACCGACGAATCGACCCCGCCCGACATCGCCACCATGACCTTCAGTGGACGACCAGTCATGAGTGCCTGCGCAGTCGGGTAACGGCGTCGGTGATCGAGGCCACCGCATGGTCGACTTCGGCCTCGGTGGTGGTGGCACCCAGCGACAATCGCAGCGAGCCGCGGACGAGGTCAGCGCTGAGCCCGATGGCGGCCAGCACGTGCGAGGACTCCATCGCTCCGCTTGAACACGACGAGCCTGCCGAGGCGGCCACGCCCGCCTGGTCGAGCAGGAACAGCAGCGCCTCGCTCTCGACGCCTTCGATGCACACATGGCACGAACCCGCCACCTTGTAAGACCGATCGGAGCGGCCGTCGTCGCCGACCCGAGCGGCGCTCTCGACCAGTCCGGGGATCTCGGCCACCAGGCGATCGGCGAGGCGGTCGCGCAGACCCGCCACCCGGCCGACCATCGCCGATCGCTCGGCCACCAACGCCGACGCAGCCGCCGCCATGGCGGCGATGCCCGCCACGTTGTGGGTGCCCGAACGCCGACCGCGTTCCTGACCGCCGCCCAACGCCACCGCTTCGAGTTCGGTGTTGCCTCGTACCACGAGCGCCCCGACCCCTTGGGGGCCGCCGAACTTGTGGGCGCTGATCGACACCAGATCGGCGGGCGCCGCCAACTCGGCCACGTCGAGCCAGGGGAAGGCCTGCACGGCGTCGGTGTGCAGCACAACCTGGGGGGCGACCCGCTCGATCACCTCGGCCACCGCGTGCAGGTCCTGGATCACGCCGATCTCGTTGTTGGCCAACATGACCGACACCAGACCGGAAGGGCCGTCGGCGCTGGAGCTGGCGGCGAGCTGAGTTTCGAGGTCGGCCAGGTCGAGGCGTCCGTGCCCGTCGACGGCAACGGTCGCGCCCCCGAGCGCCACGACCGGGTCGAGCACGGCATGATGCTCGATGGCCGAGCACAAGAGCACAGAGTGCTCGATGGCCGAGCACAA
>CAZEFG010000150.1:0-6243 GCA_964511355.1 uncultured Iamiaceae bacterium | reverse complement strand
GCTTCGAGGTCGACTACCGCGACCAGGACAAGGTCGTCTCCGGCACCGTCGAGGCCCCCGTGTTCCGAGAGGGGATCCTATGACCGCACCCACCCCATACGACCGGGGCGCCGTACGGCGCCGAGCAAGCCTGGCCGTCGCCGGGGTCCTGGCTGTGGTGATGGCTCTTCTGGCCACACCAGCCGCGAGTGCCGATCCCGACGACCCGATCACGATGCCGGACGTCAACCTCCGGGCGTGTGTCAACGAAGCGCTCGGCCCTGACCGAGACGCCGACGACGCGGTAACCGAAGGCGAAGCGCTCTCACTCGACGAACTCTTCTGCGGTGACTTCCTCGAGCCCGGAACCGAGGATCACCTCAGGATCGTGAGCCTGGCGGGCATCGAGTACTTCACGAACTTGAAAGAGGTGAACCTGGCCAGCAACTCGATCCAGGTTCTTTCGCCGCTCGAGGATCTGGCGAATCTTGAGGTTCTCTTTCTCAACGACAACCAACTCGGGTCGGGCGATTTGGCGCCGCTGCAGAGCCTGACGAACCTGGAGCGTCTGGTCCTCAATGCCAACAACGTCAGCGATCTGACTGAGGTGGCCGCCATCAGCTCATTGAAGCGGCTCAGTGCGACGTCGAATGACATCTCTGACCTCGCGCCGTTGAGCGGGCTCGAGCTGACCGAATTGAGCCTGAGCTTCAACGACATCGAGGATGTCGGGCCCCTCGCGGACCTGTCCGAGTTGACCAATCTGTCGCTTCGCGACAACCGGATCAGCAATGTGGAACCGCTGGCGGGCCTCACCAACCTCACCAACCTGAACCTCACCCTCAATCGGATCGTCGATATTTCGCCTCTCGGAGCCTTGCCGGTGAACCCGTTTGCGACCGGCCAGCAACACGACCTGGGCGATGTGGTGATCGGTGTGCCCCAGGCCAACCCCGTGATCGGATTGGACGGCTCACCCATCGCCCTCGACGGCCTCTACGACTCGTCCGGCAACACCTTCACCCCCACCGAGGCCGGTCCCACCGAGGTCGGATGGGAAAGCGGCGAGCCCGAACCACGGTTCTTCGGCACGTTGGCGTTCAACCCGGTAGCCGGCGAAGGCCCGCCCAACGGAGGTCCCGGTGACGACGACCCCGGCGACACTGACCCTCCCGGCCAGAGTGAACCGCCGAGCACGCCCACGCCTGAGCCGCCCGCCGTGCCCGGTGATCCCACCGACACGGATCCGCCTGGCGAGGCCGACCCCGAGACAGTCGAGCCCAACCAGCCCGCTCTGGTCGACCCACCAACCGATGTTGGTGCAGAGGTCGGAGCTGAGGGTGCCGAGACTGCCGGCTCGCGGACTCTTCCCGTCACCGGAGGCCGCCAAGGGGTGTTGGCGTTCGTGGCGCTCACCCTGGTGGCTGTTGGGGCCATGGCGAGCTCGTTCGGACGTCCGTTCCGTAACCAGAACAGCTCAGCTTCTCGCTCATGACGGGCCACTAAGTCCAAGCCCGCAGACTGAGCGACTGTGGGGATCTGGTCCCCCGCCGGACAGCCAGATCCCCACAGGTTCACTCACGGCGAACCAACGCACACGACGAGCCAACAGGGAGCCAGCACGAACATGGGCAGAATCTTTGGTCGTCGACCCGACCGGACCCCAGCCATCGCCCGTGCTGTCCGCGGCCATCTGCACCCCGGTGAGGAGGTGGTCGCTGGAGTCGACGTCCAGTCTCCGGGAACCAACAGCGCCGCTGTTCAAGGCGGCGCCAGCGGCGGAGTCGCAGGAGCTACTGGCAGCTTTGCCGTGAACTTCAGCGGCGGAGAGAAAGGTCATGCCAAGTGGGTGGCCGAGGCGACCGCGATGGGCATCGACCCCAAGACGGCCAACCGGACGGTGTGGGCCTGTGCGGTCCTCACCACGTCGCGGCTGATCTTGCTGCGGCGGTCAAAGCTGGCACGCCGGATGAAGGAGCCGTTGATCGAATGGCCGGTGCACGACATCGATCGAATCGTGGTGCCCCGCCAGGGCCAGCGGCTCACGATCCACGTGAGAGACAAGGCCTTGACCTTGGAGCTCGCCTTTCAGCAGAAGTTCCGCCCCGCGGTCTACGACGAACTCCCCCAGCGGCTGCAAGCGGTCAAGACCCAGGCTCGGTCCTAGTGGAACCGGCGAGAGCCTCCCAGACTCGCTGCGGGGTGACGGGCAGGTCGATGTGGCGGACCCCGAGGTGGGCCAGGGCATCGATCACCGCGTTCTGGATGGCGGGTGGAGCGCCGATGGTGCCGGACTCGGCGATGCCCTTGAACCCCATGGGATTGTTGGGCGAGGGAGTCTCGGTGATGTGGCACTCGAACCAGCACATGTCGGCGGCGCTGGGTACGCCGTAGTCGGCGAAGTTGGCGGTGAGTGGGTTGCCGTCGGTGTCGTAGACGAACTCCTCGTAGAGCGCCTGGGCGATCCCCTGCCCCAGGCCTCCGTGCACCTGGCCGAGCGCCAACATCGGGTTGAGGATGGTGCCGGCATCGTCGACGGTGACCAACCGCACCAGATCGACGGCCCCGGTGCCGGTGTCGACCTCGACCACCGCCACGTAGGCGCCGAAGGGGAAGGTGGGACCTTCGCCGTCGAAGTCCGACTCGCAACGGAGGGTGGCTTCGTCGTGGTTCGAACCAGCGGCGACCACCTCGGCGACCTCGCTCCAATCCACGGTGCGGGCCGACGGGGCGCCAACCACGTGAAAGTGACCGGCCTCCAGGTCGAGCACCACGTCGGCCTCGGCTGCTTCGAGTCGGTCGGCGGCCACGGAGCGGGCGCGGTCGACCAGGGCGTCGGAAGCCTCGGCCACCGCCATGCCCGCCTTCTGCGCCGACCGCGATCCGCCGGTGACCGACCCGCGCGGAACCACGTCGGTGTCGCCGTGGACGACCTCGATCCGATCGAGCGGCAGGCCGGTGCGGTCGGCGACCAGCATGGCCCAGGCGGTGTGGTGGCCTTGTCCGTACGGCGACGACCCGGTGAGCACCAGCACGGTGCCGTCGGGGCGGAGCTCGACCGAGCCGTACTCGGTCCCCGGCACCCCGGCGGTCCGGTCGATGAACACCGACCACCCGATGCCGAGCAGCTTCTCTTCGCCGGCCTCCCGCCGCCGGTTGGTCTCGGCCCGCAACGCTTCGAACCCCACCTCGGTGGCCGCTGTGTCGAGGGCGCGGCGATAGTCGCCGGAGTCGTAGGTGAGGCCGGTGGGGCTCGACCATGGGAAGTCCTCAGCCGCCAGAAGGTTCCGGCGGCGCACCTCAAGGGGATCGATTCCGACCTCGGCCGCAAAGAGGTCGACCGCCCGCTCGACCAGAGCCCCGGACTCGGGGCGACCAGCGCCTCGATAGGCCACCGTGGGCGTGGTGTTGGTGACCACCGATTCGGCCACGAACCGCACGTGCTCGACCCGGTAGGGACCGGGCAGCAGCAGGCCGGTGTTGACGACCAGGTTGGGTCCTATCACCGGATAGGCACCGGCGTCGCCGATGACGTGAGCTTCGAGGCAGCGCATGGTGCCGTCGGCGTCGCCTCCGATGCGGACCCGCTGCACCTGGGCCCGGGAGTGCCCGAGCCCCACCATGTCGGCCGAGCGAGGCGGCGTGAACCGCACCGGGCGGCCGCTACGGCGGGCCAGCTCCGGCAGCAGCAACTCCTCAGGATGGGCCCGCGCCTTGGCGCCGAAGCTGCCGCCGACATCGCGGGTGACCACCCGGATCTCGGACTTCTCCAGACCGTAGATCCCGGCCAACTGGGCTCTGATCGGGTGGGCCCCCTGGCAGGAGGCGTGAAACACCAGCCGACCGTCAGGCGTCCATCCGGCGGCAGCGACCCTCGTCTCGATCGGGCACGGGGCGAGCCGCTGGTTGACGAAGGTGTGCTCGACGACGACTTCGCAGTCGTCGAAGGGCAGTTCGTCTTCGGCGCCACCGGTACGACGTGAAGCCCGGTTGGTGCCCACCTCGGGAAAGAGGAGCTCGGCGCCCGGTTCAAGCCCGTCGACCGGAGAGACCACCGCGGGAAGAGGGTCGATCTCGACCGCGACCAACTCGACGGCATCGGCCACCGCGGCGGCCGACTCGCCCACCACCGCAACGATCGGCTCGCCCACATAGCGCACCCGATCGGTGGCCAACAGGGGTCGCACCATGTCTTGGGCCACGAAGGGAAAGACAGGCGCGATGGGGCCGAGGTCGAGGTCGGCCCCGGTAACCACCGCCACCACCCCTGGTGCCGATCGGGCGTCGTCGGTATCGATCGACCGGATCAGCCCGTGCGCCCACATCGAGGTCACATACCCGACCGTCAACACTCCCGGCAGGTCAAGGTCGGCGACGAAGGCGGCATCGCCGATCAGCAGGGGGCGATCCTCGACCCGCCGTACGGCTGTTCCGAGCAGCGGAGTTCCCATCCGGCGAAGCTACCGCTCTTCCAGCTGTCGCCAACCAACCGGATGTGGCCATTTCGCGCCCCCAGGAAATCACAGACCATCTTCGGGCGCCACGAACCAACCAGATATGGCCGTTTCGCGCCACCAAGAAGGTGGGGGCGGGTCGCCTTACCCGCCGTGGGTGAGGTCGCCGCAGGGGTGACACTCCACCTCGAAGGTGGAGTGGTCGATCCCGTGGCGATCGAGCAATGCCTGGCGGACCTGGTCGAGCAGCACCTGCGATTCGTGTACCGCCATGTCGCCCTCAACCTCGATGTGGGCGGAGACCGACACGTGGTCGCTCATGATCTCCCACAGGTGCAGGTGATGCACCGAGTCGACGCCGTCGACCGCGGCGATGGTGGCAGCGACTTCGTCGGCCTCGACGTTCGCCGGGACCAGGTTCATCAACACCCGGGTCGACGACCGCAACAGCGACCAGCCGCTCCATCCGACCCACAGCGCGATGACGATGGCCACCGCCGGGTCGACCCACACGGCGTCGAGGGTGAGGATCGCCACCGCCGCCACCAGAACTCCCGCCGAGCCCGCGGCATCGCCCACCAGATGCACATAGGCGGCTCGGGTGGCCATGCTGCCGCTCACGCGGGCGAGAGCCACCGCCGAGGCGCCGTTGACGATCAGACCCACGATGGCGATCACGAGCACCCCAGCGCCTTCGATGTCGTGGGGATCAGCCAGACGGCGCAGCGCCTCGATCACGATCCACACCGACGAGCCCAACAGCAGCACGGCGCTGAACAGGGCGCCCATCACGTCGGCGCGGCCCCAGCCCCAGGTGTTGCGGCGGGTGACCCCCTTGGCGGCCAGCTTGATGGCCGCCAAGGCGATGCCGAGACCGAGAACGTCGGTGACCTGGTGGACACTGTCGGCCACCAGCGAGATCGAACCCCACAGCAGGCCGAACACCACCTGCACGACGGCGAGGACCGAGTTGGCCACCAGCGCCACCAGCACCACCCCCGAGGGGGCGAAGCGGGCGATGTCGCCGGCATGGGAATGGGCCCCGGTGTGGGTCCCGTGGTCGGTGTGGGTCACGGGGTCAGCGTGGCCCAAACCTCTGCCGGTCGCAACGCTGGCGTGGTCAGCTGCGGATGACGCCCTCGTCGACGGCGGCCTGGGCCACGGCCCTGGCGACCTCGATGGCGACCGTGCGGTCGAACACCGAGGGCACGATCATGTCGGGAGCGAGGTCGTCGTCGCTGACGGTGGCGGCGATGGCGCGGGCCGCGGCGAGCTTCATCCCCTCGGTGATCGAGTGGGCGTTGGCGTCGAGCGCGCCCCGGAAGATCCCGGGGAAGGCCAACACGTTGTTGATCTGGTTGGGGTAGTCGCTGCGGCCGGTGGCGATGACCTTGGCCAGGCCGTCGGCCGCTTCGGGACGGATCTCGGGTTCGGGGTTGGCCAGGGCGAACACGAACGGGTCCGGAGCCATGCGACGCAGGTCGGAAGCATCGATCAGGCCGGGGCCACTGACACCGACGAACACGTCGGCACCGGCCATCACATCGGAAAGGGAGCCTGATTTGCGGTCGGGGTTGGTGTTCTCGGCGAACCACTGCTTGGCGAAGTTGAGGTTGTCGCGACCCTCCCAGATGGCGCCCTGGCGGTCGGTGCCGACGACCTCGGCCACCCCGGCGTTGAGGAGGATCTTGCCGATGGCGACCCCGGCCGAGCCGATACCGGCGATGACCACCCGCAGGTCGCCGATCTTGCGGCCGGTGAGGCGCAGGGCGTTCTCTAGCGCGGCCAGCACCACCACCGCGGTGCCGTG
>CAZEFG010000149.1:0-6247 GCA_964511355.1 uncultured Iamiaceae bacterium | reverse complement strand
ATGGTCGGCTACCTCCACCTCTGTGATGTCGTGTTGCGAGGGATGCTCGCCGGAACAGGCCGAAGGCCGGACGCTGAATCGTCGCCCGGCCTCACGTTGCAGTCGAGGTTGAGAGCAAGCTCGACCTCAGCTGCGGGGTGAGACGCTAATCGGACCATTGGAATTGGGTCAAGGTTAGTGCTGAGCAGGCCCGATGCCGCGGACACCTGCGATATCTCCGCCGTCCGACCCATCATCAGATCCCCTCGCACGATTCATGGCGGGTCACCACGGGAGCGGATCCGACCCTGGCGTCGATGACCGCGAGGCACTGTAGATCGACCCGGGCGAGGACGGTTTCGACCGCCAGAAGCTGGGCCTCGAGGTCACGGGAATCGCCGAGCCGGGCCCGGGCATTGACGAGGGTGTAGTCCGAGCCGCTCGGGGCCTTCAGCGAGAGCCAGACCTCGCCCCCGTCGTCAACCACGATCTCGTCCACCCACGCCGCCAGACCGGCGGTGAGGCCCATCGCTGTCTGCACGGCAGGGCGCTTTGCTGGTGCGAGGATGCTCCCCGGCGTCGGCACCTCGAGGCCCGATACCAACGGCAGCGTAGCGATGTCGCTCGGCGCGGCCCTGTCGATCACCAGTGCCCGGGAGTCGACCAGCCAACGGGAACCGTCGGCGGCCGCCAATGTCGCCACCGGCGTACGCTCGCGGATCTTGACGTGGACGGTGCCGCGCCACGTGTGGCTGACCTCGACCGATTCGACCCAACCCAGCCCGGCGATGGCGGAGCGAGCAGCGTCGAGGTCGAGGTCGATCAGGGCGTCGCCTCGTTGGATGCCCGAGGTCGCCTCGACCACTGCCGCGTCGGCTCGGCGAATCCCGCTGATTTCGATGTGGTCGACATCGAATAGAGCGCTGCGACTCAGGCCCCACGCCCCTGCGCACAAGACTGTGAGAACGAGCAAGGCCAGCAGACGCATGAGGCGTCGTCGGCCCTGACGGCGTCGGACCTCGATACGCCGGGCGCGCAGGCGCGGGTCGACCGGTGGCTTCTCGGGCTTGCGCTCAAGGACAGCGCCGGGCTTGTTCATGTACCGAGCCTCATCGATCGAACCGCGCCGCTCGGGTCCCGATGACATGGGTCTCGGGGTGAAGGTCCACGCCGAACTCGTTTCTCACCCGACGCTGGACCTCCTCCATGAGCGAAGCGATGTCGTCGGCTGAACCACCGGCATCGGCCTGGAGGAAGTTCGCGTGTTTGGGTGACACCTCGGCGGTTCCGAGTCGCAGACCCCGGCACCCGGCGGCATCGATCAGGCGACCGGCATGGTCGCCCGGTGGGTTGGTGAACACCGAGCCGGCATTGGCTCCCCCGGGCTGGTTCGCCCGACGCCAACGGACGATCGCGCTCAGCTCGGCATCGCCTGCTTCAGGGTCGCCCGGTGAAAGGGCGAGGGTCGCGTCGACGACCACCTGGGTCGGACCCAGGTTGGACGAGCGGTAGGTGAGGTCGAGGGCGTCGGCGTCCACCGACACATGCTCGCCGCCCGCCAGGTCGATGACGTGGATGCTGGCGAGACAAGCAGCCATGTCGGAGCCGTGACCTCCGGCGTTCATGCGCACCGCACCGCCGATGCTGCCGGGAACCCCGACCGCCCATTCGAACCCGGTCAGTCCGGCGGCCACGCTGCGGCGCGCAACCACCGGCAGCGACGCGGCGCCACCGGCCATCACCGTTTCATCGCGCGCTTCGATCTCGGCGAACGCCGGTCCCAGGTGCACCGCAACGCCGGCGAACCCCCCGTCGAGCACGAGGAGGTTGGACCCCTTGCCGACGACGACGGTCGGGATGGGATGCTCGGCCAGCACCCGACCCAGGTCGACCAAGTCGTCGGGGTGGTCGGCTTCCACGTACAGCGCGGCCCGGCCTCCGACCCGATAGGTGGTCATGGCGCCGATGGGCACATCGCGGACCACCCGTTCGCCCAACGCCGCCTCGATGGCCCGAACCGCGCCTTGAAGACCGTCGTCGGTGGTCATGGGCTCGTCTCGGCCAGCCGGGCCAGGATGAGGGGCCCGACTTCGGTGATGTCGCCGGCACCCAAGGTCAGACACAGGTCGCCCGGTCGCAGCCGTCCGGCCACCTGGTCGACGAGATCGGAACGTTCGGGCACCCAATGCACTTCGAGCGCGGGGTGGGCGCGGGTGACCGCGTCGACGATGAGGGTCCCGCTCACACCGGGACGGGGTCGCTCATTGCTCGGATCGAGTTCGGTGACCACCAAGACGTCGGCACCGACGAACGAGTCGGCGAACTGCTGCCAGAGGTCAGCGGTGCGGCTGTAGCGGTGCGGTTGGAAGACCACGACCACCCGCTGCCACCCGCCCCGAGCTGCCGCCTGGACCACCGCCGCAACCTTGTCGGGGTTGTGGGCATAGTCGTCGACCAAGGTGACCCCGTTGACGGCGCCCCGGACCTGGAACCGTCGTTCGAGCCCTTGATACTCGGCCAGGGCAGCCGCAGCGTCGGCGGCGGGCACGCCCATCAGATGGGCGGTGGCCACTGCCATGGCCGCGTTGCGAGCGTTGTAGATACCCGGTTCGGAAACGTCGACTCGATGCGATCCGAGATCGGCATGGGCCAATTCGAAGCCGATTCCGCCCCGGTGCTCGTCGACCGGCCCGATCCTCCAAGTCGATCCTTGGGTCATCCCCACTGTCACCGATCCGATCGGGGCACCCAACCGCGCCGCGATGGGATCGTCGGCGTTCACCACGCTTGGACCACTGGCTTCGCTCAGGAAGCGAGCGAAGCCCGCCTCAATGGCCTCGATCGTGCCCCATTGGTCGAGATGATCGACCGCCACGTTGGTGACAACGGCGATCTCGGCTCCCAGGCGCAGAAAGGTTCCGTCGCTCTCGTCGCCTTCTATGACGAACCAGGCTCCTGCGCCTCGATGAGCCGAGCCCTGACCATCGGCCATGGTGGCACCGACCAGGAACGACGGGTCGAGTCCGCACGCTCGGGCGATGGTCGTGACCATGGCCGTCACGGTGCTCTTGCCGTGGGTACCTGATACCGCAACCACCCGGTGACCGGCAGCGATCGCGCCCTGGAGCTCGGGGCGGCCCAGCACCGGGACGCCGGCTGCGGCGGCGGCCAGCCGCTCGACGTTGTCGGCCGGCACGGCGGTGGAGCAGGCCACCAGATCAGCGTTGGCGATCTTGGCGGGATCGTGTCCGACGGAAACGTCGAGGCCCAGTGCTTGCAGGCGGCGGAGGTCGGCGCTGTCGTGCAGGTCAGAACCGGTGACGTGGTGACCCATGGCGACCAACAGTTCGGCCATGGCGCTCATGGCCTTGCCACCCACCGCGACCAGGTGGATGTGGCGGGGCTGGGAGAGGTCGAGGGGCTCAGTCACGACGGGCATGCTCCACCAAGAGTGCGGCCACCTCGCGGGCGGCGTGAGGTCGACCCATGGTTCGCGCTCGGTCGGCCATGGTACGGAGCTTGGCCGGTTGATCGATCAAACCCACCATCTCGGAGCGCAGGCGCTCGCCGGTGCATTCGTCATCGCTGATCAGCACCGCCGAACCGGCTTCGACGAGAGGGAGGGCGTTGTGCCGCTGGTGGTCACGGGTAGCTATCGGCAAGGGAACGAGGATCGAGGCGACGCCCACCACGGTCAGCTCGGCCACGGTTGAGCCGCCCGCTCGCCCGATGAACAGATCGGCCGCCGCCAGCCAGCGATCGCTCTGATCCTCGAACTCGACGGGCCGGTAGTCGACGCCGGTTCCCGGCTCGAATCGTGGACGCGGTGCGTGATCGGTGTTCCAGTCCCGACGCCCGATCACGTGACGCACCACCAGGTCGTCGCGCCCGGTGAGTTCTTCGAGCGCTCGGATCAGAGCCTGGTTGACCGAGCGAGAACCAAGGGAGCCACTCATGGCGAACACCACAGTGGCGTCGTCTGGCACTCGGAGCTCGCGACGCAGAGCCACTCGAAGATCAGGGTCGGCGGCGATGGCAGCGGCCTCGACCACCTCGGCCCGCACCGGGTTACCGGTGACCACCGCTCGGGGTAGGTCGGCACCTTCGAACGGAACGGCACTGACCCGAGCGAAGCGACCGGCGAGGCGGTTCGCCAACGAGGCCACCGCGTTCTGTTCGGTGACCACGAGGGGGGTTCGCGTGACCACCGCGCCGACGATGCCGCCCACGGCGGCGTAACCGCCAAGCGCCAGCACCACCGCTGGACGGCGACGGCGCACCTCCCCGATCCCTCTCCAGGCGGCCCGTGCCACCCCTGCGGCTGCCTTCAGGTTCGCCAGGTTCAGCTTGCGACCGTTGAGTCCCCGCCCGGGCAGCAGCGTCAGCCCGATGCCAGCAGCGGGCACCATGTCGGCCTCGATGCCGATCTCGCTGCCCAACCAATGCACCTCGTCGAGGGTCCGGCCGGCAGACACCACCGCCTGCACGATCGCCAACCCAGGGATGACATGGCCCCCGGTTCCTCCCCCCGTCACCAACAGCCACGTCGGCCCGTGCCCGGCTCGGTCAGCGGGCATGACGGGCGACGTTGAGCAAGATGCCGGTGGCCGCCATGGTGGCCAGCAATGACGATCCGCCGAAAGAGACGAACGGCAGAGGCACCCCGGTGATCGGAAGGATGCCGATCACCGCACCGATGTTGACGAATGCCTGTACGCACAGCCAGGTGGTGATGCCCGCAGCCAGGAGCATGCCAAATGCATCGGGCGCCCGCATCGCGACCATGACCCCCAGCCACGCCAACGCCACGAACAGCAGCACCACCGCCGAGGCACCGATCAGACCGGTCTCTTCGGCGATGATCGCGTAGACGAAGTCAGTGTGCGCAAACGGCAAGAAGCCCCATTTGGAGCGGCTGGCACCCAAGCCGACGCCGGCCAGCCCGCCTTGGGCGATGCCCACCTGCGACTGGATGATCTGGTAACCGGTGTCGAGGGGGTCGCGCCAGGGGTCAAGGAAGGCAAGCACGCGCTCTCGCCGATAGGGCGCCGCCAGGGCCAGTCCCGTCGCCAGGACCGCTCCCCCGCCGGTGACTCCGGCCAGGGGCAACAGGGGTGTTCCGGCGACGAACAGCATCGCCACCACGATCGCTCCCACGACCATGGTGGTGCCCAGGTTGGGTTGCAACATGACCAGCCCTGAGATCACCCCGGCGATGATCAGCACCGGCTTGAGGGTGACACCCAGGTCATTCATCCGATGGGACCGTCGGGCCAACAGGTCAGCGACGAAGAGCACCACCGCGAACTTGGCGAACTCCGACGGTTGGATCTGGACCGGTCCGTAGCCCAGCCAGCGGGTTGAGCCGTAGACCTCGCGCCCGATGTTGGGGATCAGCACCGCCACCAGGAGCACGAGTGAGCCGCCAAGCGCTAGCGGCGCCAGCCGACGCCAGAGGTGATAGTCGATCCGCATGGTGATCAACAGGACGATGAGGCCGGCTGCCGACCAGGCCGCCTGCCGCTTCACGAAGTACCACGACGAATGGAACTGGTAGAGCCCGACGACCGACGACGCCGACATCACCATGACCAGCCCGATGACGCACAGCAGGACCACAACGCCAAAGATCGCCAGGAACAGGCCCGTGCGTCGGCCGCTAGGGCGCCCCCGGCGACTCCGGGCCGCCTTGCCGTCGCTGACTCCGGGTTCGGTCACGGTCATGGCGTCGCCCCGCTCACCTGGTAGTAATCGGCGTAGAAGAATCCGAGCCCGATGGCGGTCGCCATCCCCGACAGGATCCAGAACCGCACGATCACGGTGGTCTCGGGCCAGCCGCCCAGCTCGAAGTGGTGGTGGATGGGAGCCATCCGAAAGATCCGGCGACCAAAGAGCTGGAAGCTACCGATCTGCAGGATCACCGACAGGGCTTCCACGACGTAGAGCCCGCCTATGAACACCAGCAGTAGGTGGGTGTTGGTCGCCAGCGCCAAGGTGGCGAAGGCTGCTCCGATGGCCAGCGAGCCGGTGTCGCCCATGAAGATCTGAGCCGGTGCGGCGTTCCACCACAGAAATCCGATGCACGCCCCCAACATGGCCGAGGCAACCAGTGCCAGGTCGAGGGAGTGGGTCACGCCGTAGATGTCGGGATTGCGGAAGGCCCAGAACCCGATCACGGTCATCGCCGCGAACCCCAAGGTGGCCGAGCCCGCTGCCAGGCCATCGAGCCCGTCAGTGAAGTTCACGGCGTTGGTGGCGCCCAAGATGA
>CAZEFG010000148.1:2036-6298 GCA_964511355.1 uncultured Iamiaceae bacterium | reverse complement strand
CGATGTTACGGATGGGTGACAGAACCAGCGCCTGAGCCGGGCTAGTCTCCGGGCCATCGTGATGTCCCCCGAGGAGAACCAGGAAACCGACCTCGGCGCGCCCCCAGACCAGCCGATCGCCCCTGCGGTCACTGCCGTCGTGGTCACCCACGACCCCGGCGAATGGTTCGATGAGGCGCTTGCTGCCCTCGCGGCCCAGGACTATCCCTCGCTGTCGGTGGTCGTGGTCGACGCCGACAGCTTGACCCCGGTCGATGACCGTGTGCATCGCGTCCTTTCTGAGGCCAGGGTCGTCCGGCTCGACGACAACCCGGGCTTCGGGCGGGCGGTCAATGCCGTTCTGCCCAGTCTCGGCGACCCGGCCTTCCTGGTCCTGGCTCACGACGACGTCGCTCCTGAACCGACCGCGGTCCGGGCCCTGGTCGAGGAAGCATTTCGGTCCAACGCTGGTGTGGTTGGTCCCAAGGTGGTGCGTTGGGACGACGCCACCCGGCTTCTTTCTGCGGGCGAGGGGATCGACAAGGTCGGCTTCCCGGTGTCGCTGGTCGAACGCCACGAGCTCGACCAAGAACAGCACGACGCCGTGCGCGACGTCTTCACCATCCCCGACGCGTTCACCCTGGTGCGCACCGACCTCTTGCGCACCCTCGACGGCTTCGATCCCGCCACGTCGTTCTTCGGTGACGATCTCGACCTTTGTTGGCGAGCCCATGTGGTCGGGGCGCGGGTGATGGTGTCGCCGGCGGCTCGGGTCCGCCACATCGAGGCGCTCGGCGAACGCCACGCCTCCGACGTCCGGCGCCGGCTGCAGTTCCGGTACCGCATGCGGGCGATGCTCACCTCGTATCGGTGGCCGACCCTGATGGTCGTCATCCCCCAACTACTGATCGTTCACGTCGTCGAGGCCGTGTTTGCGCTGGTCACCGGCCGCCCCGGTCAGGCCCGCGACGTCCTTTCGGCCTGGACCTGGAACCTCAGCAACCTCGGGTCGCTTCGACAACGCCGCGCCCATCTCAATCGCCTGCGGACGGTGTCAGACAGCGAGATCCGGGCGCTGCAAGTTCGGGGGAGCGCCAGAGTGGCGGCTTTCGTTCGCGGCCAGCTCGCGTCCAGCGACGAGGCGTTCGGCTCGGCTGCGGGGCTCGGCAAGCGGGTGTTCGACGCCGTCGCCGGGCCGGGTCGGCGTGAAGCCTTGGTGGGTTGGATGTTGGTTGCGCTGTTGCTGCTCATCGGGTCACGCCATCTGCTGACCAGGCCCATCCCGCCGGTGGGTGAGTTGGCTCTCTTCCCCGAGAGCATCGGGTCGATGCTCTCCGACTGGGCCTCGAGCTGGCAGTCGTCGGGTCTCGGCCGCGAGGGTTTCACCGCTCCCGCCCCGCTGCTGGTGGCCGTGGGCGGCTCGCTGCTGCTGGGGGCGATGGGGCTGCTTCGCACCATATGCATCCTGGGTCTGTTGCCTCTTGGTCTGTTCGGTGTCTGGCGGCTGCTCGCGCCGTTGGCATCGCCCCGGTCATCGGTCGCCGCGCTCGTCGCCTACACGGCCATTCCGCTCGGCTACGACTCCCTCGCCACGGGATCGTGGCGCGGCCTGGTGGCCTACGGAGTGACCCCTTGGGTGCTCGCCCGGGTGCTGCGCGCCTCCGGCGAAGCCCCCTTCGGCGCCACCGACGGAGCCGCCGGTCCCCGTTTCGACGTACCACCCCTGTGGCGGCAGGCGCTGGCGATGGGGCTGGCTGTCGCGGCCGCCGCGGTGATCGACCCGCTGTTCGTGGCCCTACCCCTGTTCCTCTGGTTGGGGATGCTGCCCGGTTCGTTGTTGGTCGGCGCCTTCAGGGGGGCGGGACGGATGCTGGCGGCGTCGCTCGGAGCGGTCGCAGTCGCCGCCGTTCTGCACGCCCCGTGGCTGTTCGACCTCCTCGCCACCAACCCCAGCTGGGACACCTTCACCCTGAGCCGGGCCGCCGACGCCATCGAAGGCATGCGGCTGAGTCACATCCTCCGCTTCGACACCGGTCCCATCGGCAGCTCTGCTCTGAGCGCCGCGGTGTTGATCGCCGCCGCGTTCGTGATGTTGGTGGGAAGGGGCTGGCGGTTGACGGGCGCGGTGCGAGGCTGGTCGTTGGCGATGTGTTCGTGGGGTCTGCTGTGGGTTGCGGCCATGGGCTGGATGCCAGTGGGGTTGCCTTCGATCGAGATGATCCTGGCGCCGGCCGCGGTCGGGCTGGCGCTCTGTGTCGGGCTCGGCGTGGCCGCTTTCGAGCTCGACGTCCGACGCAGCACCTTCGGGTGGCGCCAGTTCGCGAGCATCATCGCCGGGGTGGCTCTGGTGGTCGGTCTACTTCCGGTCATGGCGGGCTCGGTGGGTGGGCGTTGGCTCCTACCGCGCAGTTCTCACCATCAGGCGCTGGGATTTCTGGATGACGAGGCTGCCGATGATGCCTTCCGGGTGCTCTGGTTCGGCGACCCGGAGGTGCTTCCGCTCGGGCCGTGGCCCATCGACGGTCTCACCTCCTATGCCACCACCACCTCGGGTACACCCGGGTTGGTCGACATGTGGCCGGGCGCCCCCGAACGGTCGAGCGCACCGCTGCGCGGTTCGGTCGAACTGGCCCTCGATCGCCAGACGAACCGGCTCGGCCGGCTGCTGGCCCCGATGGGAGTCCGGTACATCGTGGTGGTCGACCAAGGCGCCCCCATGCCCTTCGGCGGCATTCGCCGGCCCAGTCCCCCGGGGCTCACTGATGCTCTGTCTGAACAGCTCGACCTGGTCGAACTCGACGTGAACCCTGTGCTCACCGTGTTCCGTAATGATGCCTGGGTGCCGGTGGTGTCCGGCCAGAGCTCGGGCACCGTCGCCGACAGCGCGGCGCGGGCCGTCCCCGACGGCGCCCGCCAGGCCGCCACCACCCGCCTCAGCGACGCCGTGCCGGTCGAGGCGACGGGCCCCACCACTTTCGAGGGTCGGCTACCGGATGAGTCCGAGGTGCTCGTTGGTATCGCTCCCCGCCATGGCTGGCAGGTCAGCGTCGACGACAATGCCGTGCCGACCCGCTCGGCGTTCGGCTGGGCGACGGTGGCCGATGTGCCCGCCGGTGGTCAGGTCGAGGTGAACTGGCGCACTTCGTTGGTTCATCGGTTGGTGCTTGTTGGCCAGGTGGGAGCAGTGGTGGTGGCGGCGCTGGTCATGTACCGCACCCGGGCCGAGAATCGCCTGGAGGCCCGACACCGCCGGATCGTCATGGGTCTTGACCAGGGTGATACCCCATGAGAGGGCGGATCCCCTTCATCGTGTTGGTGCTGGCGCTGCTGGCGGGCGCCGTGGCCCTCGAGCGTGATCGCGTCCCCGCGGCATCGACCGCCTCCGGGCCCGTGCTCTCCCGGACGGCTCCGCTGGCTGCTTCATCCGACGCGTTGGGCTCCGCCTGGTTCTGTGCCGCCGGGTCCAGCGACGCCGAAGGTCCCCTTGACCACACGGTCGTCATCGCCAATCCCACCGACGCCGACCGCACGGTCCTCCTCACCGCGTTTCCGGGCACCGCCGAGCCGATCGAGACCGAGATCGTGGTCAGCTCCAATGGGCTGGAGCGGGTGCGCCTCGCCGACCTGGTCGAAGCCCCGGCGGTGGCCGCCATGGTCGAGTTGGTGGCTGGCGAAGTCGTGGTCAGCCATGAGCTGACCGGCGCGTTCGGCCGCGATGTCGCCCCTTGCGCCTCGGCCACCTCCGACCGGTGGCACTTCGCGTGGGGCGACACCTCCCGCGACGCCCGGGCCTCGGTCGCGCTGTTCAACCCCTTCCCGGGCGATGCCGTGGTCGACTTCGAGTTCGTGACCATCGACGGGTCGCGGCGGCCCAACGCCCTCACCGGAGTAGTGGTGCCGGGGCGCAGCGTGGTGGTGGTCGACATTGGGGCCGAGATCGCCCGCCGCGACCAGGTAGCCACTACGGCCACGGTTCGCAGTGGTCGGGTGGTGGCCGAACGGATCCAGGCCTTCGACGACAGCGAGGAGTTGTTGGAGGGGGCGATCCCCCGGCGAGGACTGGCAGTCGACCTCGGCGTGCCGGTGCCGATGCCAACTTGGATCTACCCGGCGGTGCACTTTGTCGAAGGCGCCGGCGAGCGGATCGTGGTCTACAACCCCACGGGCTCGACCGCCGAGGTCGATGTCGAAGTGCTGGCTGCGGACGCGACCGTGGGCGCGGTCGAACCGTTCGAGCTTTCGGTCCGGTCGGGGTCCTACGAGGTGATCGACCTTTCGGCGGA
>CAZEFG010000148.1:0-1936 GCA_964511355.1 uncultured Iamiaceae bacterium | reverse complement strand
CCCCTGCCCTGAGCCCGGTCTGACCCAGCGCTTGTCGATCGGGCAGACTCAAGGTGATGGAACGGTTGTTGCTGGTCATCATCTTGATCGTCGTTGCCGCGGTGATCGCGGCGGTGGCCCAACGCTCGCGCCCTGATGCCCCCACCCAGCCCAGGGTGTACCGGGTACCCAGCCAGCTCGATCGGGACGATTTCCTCCGGCCCGAAGCGCCATGGCTGGTGGCGGTCTTCACCGCGGCCACCTGCGACTCCTGTGCGGCGTCGTGGCAGAAGGCGCAGCCGCTTGAAAGCGAGGAGGTCGCGGTCCAGCAACTGGAGGTGTCAGCCACCAAGGCCATCCACGATCGCTATGGCATCGACGGGGTTCCCCTGGTGGTGATCGCCGATGCCGAGGGCGTGGTCAGGGCATCCTTCGTCGGTCCGGCCACCGCTACCGACATGTGGGCCACCGTGGCCGAGCTACGCGAGCCCGGATCGACCCCCGCTGAGTGCGACCACGGTCAGGGCGCCCAGACCCAATAACGCTGGTCAACACTGGGCGGGTCAGTAGACGGTGGCTTCGCCTTCGGCGGCAGTCTCGTCGCCTTGGGTGGAGCCGGCCCGGCTCTTTTCGATCAGGTCACGAGTCTCGGCCGAACGCCCCGAGCCGTCGTCGTCGATCTCGCCTCGGCCGACCTTGATCAGCCTCACGACCTCGTCGCCGTCGATGGTCTCGTGTTCGAGCAGGGCCTGGGCCACCAGGTCGAGACCAGCGCGGTATTCGTTGAGGAGGTCGCGGCAACGGGTCTCCTGCTCGCGCAGGATCCGCTCGACCTCTTCGTCGATCACCCGGGCGGTGTCGTCGCTGTAGTCGCGGCTGTGCATGAGATCGTCACCGAGGAACACCTGACCCTGGGAACCCCAGGCCATGGGCCCGACGCGCTCGCTCATGCCCCATTCGCGCACCATCTTGCGGGCTAGTTCGGTGGCCCCGACGAGGTCGTTGTTGGCGCCCGTGGAGGCCACGCCGTAGACGATCTCCTCGGCTACCCGCCCGCCCATTCGCACCACGAGTGAGTCCTCGATGTAGTCCTGGCGGTAGAGGTGACGTTCGCCTTCAGGTAGCTGTTGGGTGACGCCAAGGGCCATGCCCGACGGGATGATGGTGACCTTGTGCACCGGGTCCGCGTGGGGAAGAACGGCCGCGCAAACCGCGTGGCCGCCCTCGTGGTAGGCGATGGCTTCCTTTTCGTCGTCGGTCAGCGCCAGCGACTCACGCTTTTGGCCCATGAGGATGCGGTCGCGGGCGGCGTCGAAGTGCTCCTTGCGGATCGCATCGTCACCGGAACGCACGGCGAACAGCGCGGCCTCGTTGACCAGGTTGGCGAGGTCGGCCCCGCTCATCCCGGGGGTGCCCCGGGCGATGGTGTTGAGATCGAGGGTGGGGTCGACGCGCTTGTGGCGGACATGCACACGCAAGATGTCGAGGCGGTCGTCGAGCGCGGGGAGCGGGACCACGACCTGACGGTCGAAGCGCCCGGGCCGCAGCAGGGCCGGATCGAGGATGTCGGGCCGGTTGGTGGCCGCCATCATGACGATGCCCTCGGTCGGTTCGAAGCCGTCCATCTCGTTGAGCATCTGGTTGAGCGTCTGTTCGCGCTCGTCGTGGCCGCCGCCGAGGCCGGCGCCCCGCTTGCGTCCGATCGAGTCGATCTCGTCGATGAAGATGATGGCTCGACCCATCTTGCGGGCCGAGTCGAATAGGTCGCGCACCCGACTGGCGCCGACACCGACGAACATCTCCATGAAGTCAGAGCCGCTGACCGAGAGGAATGGCACCCCAGCCTCGCCAGCGACGGCGCGGGCGATGAGGGTCTTACCGGTGCCCGGGGGCCCCACCAGCAGGATGCCCTTGGGAATACGGGCGCCGATCTCGCCGAACTTCTGAGGGGTCTTCA
>CAZEFG010000147.1:0-6338 GCA_964511355.1 uncultured Iamiaceae bacterium | reverse complement strand
GGCGGCTACTCCACCGGCATGAAGACCCGCCTGGCGCTCGCCCGTTCGGTGCTGCATCGTCCAGAGCTGCTTCTGTTCGACGAGCCCACCTCCGGGCTCGATCCCGAGTCGGCCTATGCCGTACTCGACCTGATTCGCCAGATGCGGCGCGTCGGCTCGACCATCGTGATGTGCACGCACCTCCTGCTCGAAGCCGAGGGACTGGCCGAACAGATCGTCGTCATGGAGGATGGCGCCAATCTGGTCTCGGGATCCCCCACCGAACTATCCGGGCGGTACTGGCCGGGGGTGGTGGTTCGCCTCGATGCCGAGGAGCCCAGCACCCTCGATGTCGTGGCCAGCCACCCAGGTGTCATCACCTACCAGCGTGACGAACTCGCTTCAGTGCAGCTCGACGAAACCACCTCGATCGCCGATGTGGTCCATCACGCTGTGACCAATGGTGTCCGTCTCACGCGGGTGGAGCCCCACCAGCCATCGCTCGAAGACCTCTACTTCGCCGTCCGTACCGAGAGTCGCAGAGCCAAGGAAGCGCTGGCCGACAGCAAAGGACTGGTCAAGTGAACCTCGCCCACGTCGCCACCGTGGCCCGCACCGACCTCAAACAGCTCATCGGGGCGCGTGACTTCTGGCTGCCGATGATGATTCTCGGCGGCCTGTTCTTCGTGTTCATCCCGACCATCCTGTTGTTGAGCATCACCAGCCTGGGCGAGGTCGCCATCGTCGCCCAGATCTCCGAAACGTTGGAGATGCTGCCCGCTACCACCCAAGACGCGATCAGGGGCGACACCGACGCGGGCCGGGCCGGCTTCGTGTTGGCGGTGTATCTGTTCGCCCCGGTGGCGGTGGTGGTACCCCTCACCATCTCGACCGCGGTCGGGGCCGCCACCATCGTCGGTGAGCGCGAGCGGGGCACCGGAGAGTTCCTGGCCCACTCCCCTGCCGATGTCCGTACCATCTACCTGGGCAAGCTGATCGCCAGCCTGATTCCGGGCTACCTCACCACCATCGTGGGCTTCGGTCTCTACTCGCTGATCGTGAACACCCTGGTGGGGCCCGAGGTCGGAGGATGGTTCTTCCCGACGCCGGAATGGTGGATGTTGATGCTGTGGGTGGTGCCGCCCTTCCTGGCGCTGACGCTTTCGATCGTGTTGCGCCTTTCGGCCCGGGTCAAGAGCACCGCGGCGGCTCAGCAGGCTTCGGGCCTGGTCAGCATTCCGCTGATCATGATCGCCTACTCGCAGTCGACCGGGACCCTCCTCGGTGCCTCCAATGCCACCCTGATCATCGGAGCTATCGCCTGGTTGCTGGCTCTGGTCGGGCTGTGGCGCGGCATGAAGTCAGTGAGCCGCCAACGGCTGCTCGGAGTCGCCGACGGTATCTGAGCTCCGTTTGCCGCGGCAGTGGCCCGGGTAGCGGGGCGCCATGCGCGCTCCTCAGCTTCCCCACCCTCGCGGCCCCATCAGCTCTGGCATCATCGAAGCCCTCGCCAACGCCGACGAGGTTCCCGATCCGTGGTTGCTTCGCATCTCCGAGGTCGCCGACCCGATCGGCGACGATGACTTCCAGCTCGCGCTCTATGTCTGTTACGAGCTCCACTACCGGGGTTTCGAAGGTGTCGACGATGCCCGGGAGTGGGACTCCTCGGTCCTTCGCCTACGCCGGGACCTGGAGCATCGCTTCATCCATGCGCTCGAGACCCTGGTGCCCCGGACCGACGCACGGTCGGTCGACCTGGCGGCGATGATCGACGCCTTCGACGGCCCGAGCTTGTCGTCCTACATGGCCGAACAGGGTTCGTTCGAGGAGTTCTGCGAGTTCCTGATCCAACGTTCCGCGTACCAGCTGAAGGAAGCCGATCCCCACTCGTGGGGCATTCCCCGTCTCGGCGGTCGCTCGAAGGCCGCATTGATCGAGATCCAGATGGATGAGTACGGCAACGGGGAGCCCGGTCAGGCCCATGCCGAGCTGTTCGCCGACACTCTTGAGGTGGCCGGGCTCGACTCGACCTACGGGAACTACCTCGATCGGCTCCCGGGCATCACCCTCGCCACAACCAACCTCATCTCGCTGTTCGGGCTTCACCGGCGGTTCCTTCCTGCGTTGCTCGGTCACCTGGCGGTGTTTGAGATGACATCGGTGACGCCAATGGGTCGCTACGCGCGTGCCGCTCGTCGATTCGGGCTGGGCGACGCCGGCGCGCGGTTCTACGACGTGCACGTCGAGGCCGACGAGGTGCATCAGGTGATCGCCGAAGAGGCGCTGGTCGGAGCCCTGGTGGCCGATGACCCCGACGCAGCCGGTCTGGTGCGCTGGGGAGCGGCCACCCTCATGGCGGTGGAGGACCGTCTGGCCCGCCACCTGCTCGACTCATGGGCCGCCGGCCGGTCTTCGCTCCTGCCGGACCCCGGTGAGAGTTCCCGATCAAATGTCAGCGATCCGTACCGGGTGATCCATCTGGAAGAACCAGAACTCACTCTCGCCACCGGCTGACCGGGCGTTAAAGGCGGTTGGGCATCAAGGGCCGCGGGTAGCGACTGGGCGCCGGAACACGACCTAGGGAGCAGCGATGAGCACTATCGGATCACCCAACACCGTGGCCAGGGCGATGAACGACATTGGCCTCGCGGCCTGGTTCGGTGGCTCGTTGATGGGGGCCGTCGGATTGAACCCGGCGGCGGACACGGCCCGTCGATCAGCGGCGGTTGCCGAAACCGGGTGGCGGCGCTGGACCTTCGTCAACGCAGCTGCCATCGCCAGCACTGCCGCCGGCGGACTCATGCTGACCAAGGAGAACAAATCCAGGGTCGCGGCTCAAGCCGGCGTTGGATCCATGGCCATCACCAAGGCGGTGCTGTTGGGCGGGGCGGGAGCCGCGAGCCTCTATGCCCGGATGCTCGGCCAACGCGTGGCCAGGGCAAACCAGGAAGGAGCACCGGTCAGCGGTACGACCCAGCCCTCGAACGCCACGCCTCCTGAGGTGGCGAGAGCCCAACGTCAGCTCAAGGTGATGCAGTGGATGGTGCCGGCGCTCACCGGCGCAACCATCCTCGTCGATGCCCAGATGTCGGAACAGCAGCGACCTCTCCAGGTGGCGCGGGGCGCGTTGCAGCGCCTCAACCCCGCCGCCTGACCCCCCACAACGGGAACGGGCGGGGCCTACTTCGAGGCCTCCACCGCAGCCACTATCTCGTCGGTTGAGCGGAACGTGAGCCCAGCTGTTGCCCGGTGGGCATAGCGCACGATGCCTTCGGCGTCGATCACGAACACGCTGCGCCGGTAAAAGCCCAGCGGCCCGAGAACGCCATAAGCCGCAGCTATGGCCTTGTCGGTGTCAGCCAGCAGCGGGAACGCGAATCCGCCCTGGTCAGACGAGAACTCGGCGTGACTATCGGTGCTTTGGGGGCTCAGGCCCAGGACCACAGCGTCGACTTCGACGAAACGATCAAAGTCGGTCGTGTAACTGTTGAGCTGGCGGGTGCAGACCGGGCTGTTGTCGGCCGGGTAGAACACCAGCACCACCGGCTGACCCTCGAACTCGGTTAGGCGGTAACGCCGGGTGCCGGCTTCGGTGCCGTCGGTACCATCGGCGTCGAAATGTGGGGCTTGGTCGCCAACCTGAACCGTCATGTCTCTCCTCTCGTCCGGTCACGGCCACCCGCCGTGCCGGTCCTGCGTCGTCCTGAACGAACTCGGGATTGTCGGCCGGGCCGGTCCCGGTCGGGAAACTCAAGGCGGTCGAGCAGGCCTGCCAGCCCCGTGTGGATCTTTCGGATCTCGTGCTGGGCATTCCACCGCCCGACAAGGTGCCCACCGGCGGTGAGCCCCCCGGCCGCAGGAAGAGCTGCGAGAGCCACTGGGTCGATGCCCACCAAGACGCCGGTGAGCCCCACCACCGCTGCGCCCGAGACCGCTCCCCCAGCCAGCCACGCGGAGTGGATGCCGCGAACCGGCGAGACGTCGAGAACCAATCGCACCTGCACGCGACGCCCGGGAGTGGCGTCTTCAGAGCCGCCGGACGGGTCTTCATCGGCGGGCCGGTCGATGGAGGGGTCGGTTACCGAAATCGAGATCCTGTCGACCTGCTTGAGCACCAGGCGGCCGCCCGGGTCGGTCCCGCGGCGGATGCTCGCCGCCCAGCCCCTCCGGGGCTCCCAGGTCGAACCCTCCGCGAAGATCCGCTTCTGTACGAACACTTGGCGACGCAGGAACCGGCCGATGCGGTCTTCGACCTCGCGGACCGAGCCGGGCACCTCGCGCACCATGACCAGCTCTCGAGCCGGGAGCAGACCACCTTGGTCGTAGACGTCGGGGGCCGCGGGGTCGGGATGCAGCACCTCGCGCATGGCCTGGCGGACCGCGACCGGTGACAAACCGGCCTCGATCGCTGCAGCCTCCACCACCAGGGGGTCGAGCCCTTCGGACGGAACAGGCAGCACGGCCTCGGCGTCGAGCTCGGCCGCCCGCCGCAGCACAGCGGCCAGCTCGCTCTGGGTCAAGCTCCTCGACGGCTCGATCTCACCCATGGGCGCGACCCTACGCCGACAGTGCTTCCATGATCTCGTCGGAGATGTCGAAGTTGGCGTGAACGGCCTGCACGTCGTCGTGGTCGTCGAGCAGTTCGAGCACCTTCAACACCGAGTTGGCCGCCGACTGGTCCTCGAGGGGAACCGCCGTGGACGAGACCATCGACGCTTCTGAGGACTCGACCGGTACGCCGGCGTCGTCGAGCCCCTGACGAAGATCGGCGAGGTCGCCCGGCGCGCAGCTGATGCGCCAGATACCGCCGTCGTCGACGATGTCTTCGGCGCCGTGATCGAGCGCCACCAACATGAGTTCGTCCTCACCGACCGACCCCGGCACCAGCACCACTCCCCGGCGCTCGAACTGCCATGCCACTGCGCCGGGCTCGGCCAGCGAGCCGCCGTTGCGGCTGAGGATGGTGCGGATCTCGGCGCCGGTGCGGTTGCGGTTGTCGGTCAGGACCTCGATGAGCAGCGCCACGCCGTTGGGGGCATAACCCTCGTAGGTGATCGACTCGTAGGTGACGCCCTCGAGCTCACCGGTACCCCGCTTGATCGCTCGTTCGATGGTGTCGAGCGGCACCGAGTTGTCGCGCGCCTTCTGGAACATGGTGCGCAGGGTGGCGTTGGTCTCCGGGTCGCCACCGCCCTCGCGGGCCGCCACCTCGACCTGGCGGATCAGCTTGGCGAAGAGCTTGCCGCGGGCCTTGTCGGCTGCACCCTTCTTGTGTTTGATGGTGGCCCACTTGGAGTGTCCGGACATCAGGTCACCTCGCTCATGAGCAGCTGTCGATGAACAGCTGGTGGATACGGAGATCGTCGCTCAGTTCGGGATGGAACGCAGCGACGAGGACTTGCCCTTGACGGGCGAGAACCGGTGCGTCTTCGACCCGGGCGAGCACTTCGACGGCGGCACCGGCCGCTTCGATGACCGGGGCTCGGATGAACACCGCGGGCACCGGGGCAGGGTCGAGCCCGGCCGCGGCGAGGCCGTCGACTTCGAGCGTTGCCTCAAACGAATCGACCTGCCGCCCGAACGCGTTGCGGCGGACGACGAGATCGATGGCCTCGAAGCTGCGCTGGTCGGGCCGGCCGTCGAGGACCTCAGCCGCCAGCAGGATCATCCCGGCACAGGTTCCGAAGGCGGGCATCCCCGCGGCCAGGCGCTGCGCCAACGGTTCGAACAGGCTCTGGCGTTCGAGCAGCCGCGAAATGGTGGTCGATTCGCCCCCCGGCAACACGATGGCATCGATGCCGTCGAGATGTGCGGGGGTGCGCACCTGTACCGGCGCCACCCCCAGACGGGCGAAGCTAGCGACGTGAGCGTCGACGGCGCCTTGGAGCGCGAGAATCCCGACCTTCATCGGCCCCTGGAGGCCTCGAGTCGGACGGCGACGACGACGGCACGGACTGCTACCAGCCCCGGTCGGCGTAGGTCTGTTCGAGCGTGGAGATCTCGAGGCCGGGCATCGCCTTGCCCAACCCGCGGCTGATCTTGGCCAGCATCGCCGCGTCCTGGTAGTTGAGCGTGGCCTCGACCACCGCCTTGGCCATCTGAGCGGGGTCGGAGCTCTTGAAGATGCCTGAGCCCACGAACACCGCTTCGGCACCAAGTTGCATCACCAGGGCGGCGTCGGCGGGGGTGGCGATACCGCCAGCGCAGAACATCGGCACCGGCAACTTGCCCGTCTGGGCAACCTCTTGCACGAGAGGCAACGGCGCCTGGAGACGCTTGGCCCATTCGAACTGCTCGGCCGGGTCGGCCTGGGTGATCTTGCGGATATCGCCGAGGATCTGGCGCAGGTGACGCACCGC
>CAZEFG010000146.1:0-6366 GCA_964511355.1 uncultured Iamiaceae bacterium | reverse complement strand
GTGCCCGCGGGCCAGTGATTGGACCTTGGTCCCAAATCGTGGGGTCGGAGGCCCTGAATACGGCCGAAACGGCCCTTCGGCGGTGGCGGCCATGAGATGCTGCCCCCATGACCCCGAGGTTCCGATCAACCGCACTGGCCATGGCCATAGTCCTGGCCCTCGCGGCCTGCGGCGGCGGTGCTACCGGTACCGACTCCGCCGCCACTGACCCAGCGAGCGGTCCGGTCCTCGAAGGCATCGCTCGGGACGAACCGCTTCAGGTGGGCGGCGTCGACGTGTCCAGCGTCGATCCCGACGGCACCGAAAGCCCGTTTCGTTTCGTGCCGGAGCCTGGCCGATTGCTCTACGTGTACTTCGGCTACACCCACTGCCCCGATCTGTGCCCCACCACCTTCGCTGACTTCAAAGCGGCCCTCGCCCGCCTCGACCCGGACGAGGCCGCTCGAATCGACGTCGCCTTCGTCACCGTCGACCCCGAGCGCGACACCCCCGAGATCATGAACGGCTACCTCGCCCACTTCGTCGAGGGCGGGAAGTCGGTGCGCCTGCTCGACCCGGCTCTGCTGGATGCCAGCGAGGAGGCCTTCGGCGCGTCGTCGACGGTGCAGACCAATGAAGACGGGGTCGTCGAGGTGAGCCACACCGCGATCAGCTACATCGTCAATCCGGCGGGTGAGGTGGTGGTCGAGTGGCCGTTCGGCTTCAAGTCCGAGGCCATGGCCAACGACCTTCGCGTTCTGTTGTCCAACCTGACTGAGGAGTCCGAATGATGACCCGCGCTCTATCCGTGGTGGCTGCCATGTTGCTCGTGCTCGCGGGATGTGGCGACGACGACATCAGCACCGCCGGTACCTCCAGCACCGTCGCCCCGGTGGTGGGCGACTCCACCGAGGACTCGACCGACGACGAGGAGCAGGCCGTGGTGATCATCGCTGGAGCGTGGGCTCGGACCAGCCCGATGATGGCCAGCAACGGCGCCGCCTACATGGAGCTGACCGCCACCGTCGACGACCGTCTGCTCAGCGCCACCGCGGTGGGCGTCGAAGCCGAATCCATTGAGGTTCACGAGGTGGCCATGGACGACGACACCGGTGAGATGACCATGCGCGAAGTCGCCGGCATCGACCTGGCGGCGGGTGAGACGGTGACCCTCGAGCCGGGGGGCTACCACATCATGTTCCTCGGCTTGGCCGAGCCGTTCGAACTCGGCGACAGCTTCGATGTGATTCTCACCTTCGAGCGTGCCGGCGATGTGGCGGCGAGCGTCCAAGTCCGCGACAGCGCCGACGAGGGCGGAACGGCTGATGGACACTGAGGCCAGTAGCACCCCCGAGACCGCCAACGTCGATGGTGTCCGCACCCGTTCGGGTTGGCTCGTTGCGGGAGTGATGGCGGCCGGTGTGGTTGGAGTGGTCCTTGGCGGAGTGTTCGCCTGGTTGCTCCTGATCGGCGGGGGAGATGGCGATCCGGTCACCCAGACCTATGTGGTCGAAGCGGGGACCGGCGCCCGACTCGACCAGGGAGTGCAGATTGACCTCATGCCCACCGAGGTCCGCCTCGCCGTGGGCGACACCCTCGTGATCCGCAATGAGGACGACCGTGACTACATGGTCGGTCCGTACTCGGTACGGGCGGGCGAGACCATCGAGCAGACGTTCCATCGCCCCCAGATACTCGTGGGCGAATGCAGTCTCAGTGGCAGCGGCGAAGTGCAGATCATCGTCATGTGATGGGGGACCCCGGTGCCCGCTAGTAAATCCCGACCAAACCGGTAGGGTATTGGCATGCGTAGGCACTTCACCTTCCCCCATCCCGTAAACGAGGTCGCCGCCCGGGTGGTCGCAGCGGGAGCCGTATTGCTCGCCGTTGGTTACCTCGTCACCGGTCATGTGGCGGTGCTGGTGCTCTTGGCCTACGGCTTCGTGGCGCGGGTGTTGGCCGGTCCGCGCTTCAGTCTCCTCGGGCGCCTGGCCACCGAGGTTGTGGTGCCGCGTCTGGCGGTCGAGCCCCGGCTGGTGCCCGGACCCCCCAAGCGGTTCGCCCAGGGCATCGGCGCCGCCTTCACTGTCTCGGCCCTGATCGCCCACCTGGCTGGTGTACCCGGGTTGGCCCAGATCCTCGTCGGCGGCTTGGCCATCGCCGCTTCCCTGGAGGCGGCGGTCGCGTTCTGCCTCGGTTGCCAGATGTTCGCGGTGCTGATGCGCGCCGGCGTGATCCCCGAGGAGATCTGCCTCGACTGCGCCGACATCAGCCGTCGCATCGGGGTGTCCGCCGACACCCCAACCTGACCGAGCCGACGAGACGGCCGCTGGCTAGCTGCGAGCCTGCTCGTGGTGGCGGATCACCTCGGAGATGATGAAGCGGATCAGCTTCTCGCCGAACTCGGGATCGAGGTCGGCCACCCGCGCTAGCTCGCGCAAGTGGGCGATCTGCTGCTCCTCCCGGGCCGGATCGGCGGGGGGAAGATCGTGGACCCGCTTGTACTCGCCGACGCGTCGGGTGATCTTGAACCGCTCGGCCAGCAGGTGGATGATCGCGGCGTCGATGTTGTCGATGCTGTGCCGGTAGGAGTCCAGCGTTTCGGCCAGGGGATCCTCGCTTGGCATCAGCGCGAGACGCTGCGGTTGTAGGCCTCGATCGCGGCGTCGGCTCGCGTCTTGGCGTCGGCCAGGGCAGTGAGTGGGTCGACGTCTTGGAGGATCATCCGCTCGAGGCCTTCGACGATGGCGTCACGCATTCCTGCGTAGTCACCGACGACCGGCCCTCCGAAGTCGGTGTCAGAGGCAAGGAGCTGGTCGTAGCCGACCCGGAAGTAAGGCTGCTCGGCCCACAGGTCCTGCACCGCTTCGGCCTCGATGGCGGACTGGCGGATGGGGATGTAACCGGTGCCGGCGTGCCACGTGGCCTGTTGGGCGGGTTCGTTGAGCCAGGTGACGAAGTCCCAGGCGGCCGCCTTCTCCTGGTCGGTCTGGTCCCGCTCCACCAGCCACAGACCGGCACCGCCGACGAGCACACCGCCGCCGGTCGGGCCAGGAAGCGGAGCGACGCCGACCTCGACGTTGGGGAACTGTCCGGTGCCGATGACCGCGAGGATCGATCCCAGAGCCGCCGAGGTCCCGAACGCCATGGCCACGTCCTCGTTGGCGATGGCCAGCAGCGAGTCGACGCCGGAATCGTTGCGACCCACGTTGATGGCCAGCCCGTCGTCGATCATCCCGTCGACGAAGGTGAAGATCGTTTCGGCCAGCTCGCTGTCGAAGGTGGTGGCGGTGGCCCGGCCTTCGCGGCCGTTGTCGTTGTCGACCAGCGGTTGGTTGCCCTTCGCCATCCACTGCTCGAGGTACCACGGGCGAAGCTCAAAGGCCAGACCCGACGGGGCGGCGCCAGACTCGACGATGGTCTCGGCCACCTCACGCAACTCGTCGAGGGTGGTGGGTACGTCGGCTTCGGTGAGTCCGGCCGCCTCGAAGATCGTCTTGTTGTAGTAGAGGACCGGGCCCGAGGTGTTGAACGGCATCGGCCACATCTGGCCTTCGACGGTGAACTGGTCGATCACCGCGGGAAGGTGGTCGGAGGTGTCGTAGTCGGCCGCGGCGATGCAGGCTCCAGCCGGCAGCATGGTGCGGCTGTCGATCCCCATCTGGATCCTCGTCTCTTCGAGCTGCACCAGCGAGGGGAGGTCGCCGCCGCGGGCGGTAGCCAGGTACTTCTCGGCCACCTCGTTGTAGGAGCCTTGGTAGATCGGGTTCACCCGCACCCGGTCCTGGGAGGAGTTGTACTCCTCGGTGAGCGAGGTGAGGGTCGTTTCGAGCTCCGCGGTCATGCCGTGCCAGAAGTCGATGGTGACCGTGCCGTCGGCTTCGTCGAGGGCGTCGACCGGGCACCGTTCGGGCTCGACTGCGGCGGTGGTGGTCGTGGCGCCGTCCCCGGCGGGAGCGGTCGTGGACCCACCTGCCTGGTTGTCGTCGTCGCCACCACAGCCCGCCGCGACCAGCGCGAGAGCAGTGAGGAGGGCGAGCAGGCGGATCAGGGATCGGTTGGTGCGCACTGATGGCTCCTGGGGGAGGGAATCGGACGACTCTATTCAGCCCTTCACCGCTCCCGAAGTCAGACCCCGCACGAGCTGACGTTGGAAGGCGATGAGAAGGCCGAAGATGGGAAGGGCGGCGACGATGGTTCCCGCCATGACGATGTTGAACTGGTCGATGTTGCCCGACGCCAGGCTCTTGAGCCCGATCTGGATGGTGCGGAACTCGGCGTCGTTGGTGATGAGCAGTGGCCACAGGTACTGGTTCCAGGCCATGAGGAACGAGAACACCGCCAGGGCGGCGATCATCGGACGGGCCAGGGGCACGGCCACGCCCGTCAGGAAACCCCAGTGGCCGTAACCGTCGAGGGCGGCCGCGTCGCGCAGGTCCTGGGGGACCTGGAGGAACGCTTGGCGCAGGAGGAAGGTGCCGAAGGCGAAGGCCAGGAAGGGCACGGTGAGGCCCTGGTACGAGTCGAGCCAACCGAGCGACTGGACGGTCTCGAAGTTGGCCACCAGGGTGACCTCGGCCGGGACCATCAAGGTGGCGAGGAAGGCCGCGAAGATGAGGTTCTTGGCCGGGAAGCGCAAGAAGGCGAAGGCGTAGGCGGCCAGGATCGAGGTGGCGAGCTGGCCGATGGTGATCGCCAGCGACACGATGGCGCTGTTGAGCAGGTACCGGCCCAGGCGAGCCTGCGAGAAGGCCCGCTGGAACACGCCGAGGTCGATATCGCTGGGAAAGAGCACGGCCGGGAAGTCGAGCAGTCGGTACGACGGCTGGATGGCGACTGCCACCGCCATGTAGATCGGAAACACCACCACGGAGGCGGCGGCCACGAGTAGTGCGTAGCGGCCGAAGGTTCGCCACCGGGCTTGGGTGGGCGACGGGGCGGGAAGGGCGGCGACGGCAGCTTGTTCGACGGCAGGAATCTCAACTGCCATAGAAGACCCTCTTCTCGAGCACCCGGTACTGCACGAAGGTCAGAACGAGCAGGATGGCAAACAGGGCCACGGCCTGCACCGCAGCAACACCCGGCGCCACCGGGACGTCCTTGAAGATCGAGTACACCACGACGTTGGTGCGATCGAGCGGGCCGCCCTGGGTGAGGATGTCGATCTGGCCGAACGACTGGAACGCCCCGATGGTGAGGACCACCAGCGAGAACATGATGGTGGGAGAGAGCAGGGGGAGGGTCACCTCGCGGAACCGCATCCACGGTCCGGCGCCGTCGACCACCGCGCTCTCCAGGAGCTCATCGGGCACCGATTGGAGGCCGGCGCTCATGATGATGAAGGTGAACCCGAGGTTGAGCCACACCGTGGCCATCGCCACCGACGGCAGGGCCCAGGTGGTGCTCTGCAGGAAGTTGATCGGGTCCTGGCCGATGAACCGCAGGAACTGGTTGACCACCCCAATCGAGGGGTTGAGCAGGATCAGCCACATCAGCGATGCGACCGCCACCGAGGTCGCGATGGTGGAGGAGAACAAGGTGCGGAACACGGCCATGCCCCGCAGCCGCTGATGGGCCAGCACCGCCAAGCCCAAGCCCAGGACCAGGCCCAGGGGAACCGTGATCAACGTGAACAGCACGGTGGCCACCAGGCTCGAAAGAAAACGTGATGAGGTCAGGACATCGACGTATTGCGAGATGCCAGCCCAGTAGCTGTCGCCGAAGATGTTGACCTCGTGGAACCCCAGCCACACGGTGCGCACCAGCGGGTAGAAAACGAACACCCCGAACACGGCCAGGGAGGGCGCCAGCATCAACAGAGCCAGCGGCCACTCGCGGCGGGTGTTCACGGGCCGATCCGCTTTCCGGTCACGGCGTCGAACAGGTGCAGGCGGTGGGCCTCGGTGTTGATGTGGATCATCGACCCCTCGTCAGGTACCGGACCTTCGACGGGGGTGCGCACGATCAACAGCTCGCCCGTGGTCGCTTCACAGACCAGATGGCGCTCGTGGCCGAGCGACTCGATCACCCGGAGCCGTACCGGTAGGCCGGTGCTGTCGACGGTGAGGTGCTCTGGCCTCACTCCGGCGATGATCTCGGCGTGGTCGCCCACTTCGAGGTGCCCGGCCAGCTCGGCAGGCAGGGTGATGTCGAAACCGGGGAGGCGCAGGGCCCTGACACCGTCGGTGTCGACGATCGAACCGTTGACGGTGTTCATGGGCGGGCTACCGATGAAGCGGGCGACGAACACGTTGGCGGGGCGCTCGTACACCTCGGCCGGAGGGCCGAGCTGTTGGAGACGTCCCGACTCGAGCACGGCAACCTTGGTGCCCATGGTCATGGCCTCGACCTGATCGTGGGTGACGTAGATGAAGGTGGTGTTGAGTC
>CAZEFG010000145.1:0-6380 GCA_964511355.1 uncultured Iamiaceae bacterium | reverse complement strand
TGCCCTGGGCGGTTTCGGGCCGCAGGTAAGCGACCGCCCCCTCGTCGGCCACCGGCCCGGCATGGGTCTTGAACATCAGGTTGAACTGGCGGGGCTCGGTGAACTGACCCTTGGCGCCACAGTTCGGGCAGGTGTCGGGGTCTTCGAGCTTGTCCTCGCGGTGGCGGGTGCCGCACTTGCGGCAGTCGACCAACGGGTCGGTGAAGTTCGCCAGGTGTCCTGATGCCTCCCACACGGCGGGCGTACTGAGGATGGCGGCGTCGATGCCGACCACGTCGGTGCGCATCTGCACCATCGACCGCCACCATGCGTCCTTCACGTTGCGCAGCATGAGCACGCCCACCGGGCCGTAGTCGTAGGTGGAGCGAAAGCCGCCGTAGATCTCGGCGGACTGGAACACAAAGCCCCGTCGCTTGGTGAGGTTGACGACCTTGTCGAACAGTCCTGGATCGGACGATTCGGAGACAGGTTCGGACGCAGAATCGGTGTCAGGGGCAGACATAGACGCCGAGGTTACAAGGGGTCCACCACCGAACCCCAATGCCTTCGGGCCGGGCTCAGTGCCGATCGACCAGGCCCACAGAGCGCAGACGTCGTTCGAGGTGGTGCTCCATCGCCCGGGTGGCCAAGCCCTCGACCTCGCGGGTGGCAGGCGATGCAGGCTGGGCCAGAGCGGTGACGAGCTGCCCGCCGAGCACCATGCGCATCAAGTCGAGGGCGTCGGCCGACAGGGGCACTCCTGAGCGACACGACCGGCACAGAGTTCCGCCCTCGGTGAGGTCGAAGGCCACCAGCTCGGCGTCTTCTCCACACGACACACACACGTCGAGCTCGGGCCCGAAACCCTCCTGGGTGAGCAACTTCCAGTAGAAGGCCCCGAGCATCAGCGGGGAATCCGCGGCCGCTAACGACCGCAGCGCCCCGAGCAGCATCTGATAGTGCGGGGTGCCCGATTCACGCTCCATCGCCATCTGGTCGACCGCCTCGAGCATCGACATGGCGCGGCCGTAGCGGTCGAGGTCTTCGCGGATGGGTCGGAAATGGTCGACCGATTCGGCCTGGGTGACCACGTCGAGCTCGCGGCCTTCGTAGAGCTGGAGCGCCGAGTGGCTCATCGGTTCGAGACGGGAACCGAACTTGGAGCGGGTCTTGCGCACCCCCTTGGCCACCGCTCGCACCTTGCCGTGGCGCTGGGTGATGAAGACCACGATCCGGTCGGACTCCCCCAGTTTGTAGGTGCGCAGCACGATGCCGTGATCACGGTAGAGCGCACCCTTGGCCATACCTGGCCACGCTAGTTGGGGTCGACGCCTCCGAAGCGGCGCTCCCGGCGCTGGAACTCGCGCACCGCATCGAACAGGTGCTCCCGCCGGAAGTCGGGCCAGAGCACGTCGGTGAACACCAGCTCGCTGTAGGCCAGTTGCCAAAGCAGGTAGTTCGAGGTGCGGAACTCACCCGATGTTCTCACCATGAGATCGGGGTCGGGCATGTCGGGTGCGTAGAGGTGGCGGGCGATGACCTTTTCGTCGACCTTGTCGGGCGCGATCCCTGATTGAACGATCGCCCGCACCGCGTCGACCAACTCGGCCCGGCCCCCGTAGTTGAAGGCCATGGTGAAGGTCATGCCTCGGTTGTCGGCGGTGAGCTCGGTCGCTTCGTCCATGCGGCGCAACAAGCGCTTGGGAACCCGCCAGTCACGCCGGCCGATGAACCTCATGCGCACACCGCGCTCGTGCAGCTCGTCGCGTCGCCGGACCAGGATCGACTCGTTGAAGTTCATCAAGAACTTGACCTCGTCGCGAGGACGCTTCCAGTTCTCGGTCGAAAAGGCGTAAACGGTGAGCCAGTCGAGTCCCAGCTCCAGCGCCCCCTCGACTGTGTCGAACAGCGCCTCTTCACCAGCGGCGTGGCCATCGGTGCGCTTGAGGCCACGGCGTTGAGCCCACCGACCGTTGCCATCCATCACGCACGCCACATGGGAGGGGACGTGGTTGGGGTCGATACCTTCGGGCAACTCGGCGCGCACGGTTGGCACGCTACCGCTTGGTTGGGCCGGCCCCGGACTCGCTACCGCTTGCCGGAGACGATCTGGTACACCCGAGCCCGCGTGACCCCGATGGTGTCGCCGATCTCCCGGTAACTCACGCCTGCCTCGGCGGCGGACCGAACGTCGGCCTTGAGATCTTCCCACGCGGCCTGCTCGGCCATACGCGCCAACTCGAGTCGCTCGCGCTTGGCGACGAGCTTCTGCCGCATGGTGTCGCCGATGGGGCCGCCCTTTGGCTTGCGGTGCCCGGAAGGCGTTGGGTCGGTCTCGTCGCCACCACCGGTTTCATCGCTGTCGACTCTTGCCGCTAGGAGGGCTTCGAGCTCGGCAACCCGATCGATCAGGGCTTCGACCTCTTCGGGCGATCCCTGATGGTCCGTCGACTCGTGGTCCGCGACCGATTTTTCCTCTGGGGCACCCATGACTGGCATAGGCGTTCCATCGGCCCGAGGAAAGCGTCCTGAACCTTCTCGGGCACCTTCCCGGCCCCAAAGCGACTTTTGATCCGTTCGACCTAGGCCCTTGGGACCAACTCGTAGGCACCGAGCAACCTGCTGGCGTGGCGGCGGTCGACGTGCCGGCCGAACGGCGCGGCGGAGATAGCCTCCCGAGGTGGAAGATCCTGGCTCGACGCTCGCTTCGGTGGTCAGCGGACTACCCGGCGGCGGCGAAGCTCGTCCGGGTCAGGTCGAGATGGCGACGGCGGTGGCGAGGGCCGTCGACACCAGGCGCCACTTGGTCGTTCAGGCCGGTACCGGTACGGGCAAGTCATTGGCCTACCTGGTTCCGGTGGCCATGGCGGTCCAAGCTCAGCGCACCGAAACGCCGGTTGTGATCGCCACCGCCACCAAGGGTCTCCAGGACCAGCTGGCCGGCAAGGACCTGCCCATGGTGGCCAACGGATTGGCCGAGAACGGGTCGGCCCACGGGTTGACCTTCGCCGTCCTCAAGGGCCGCTCCAACTACGTTTGTCTACAGCGCTTGCGCGAGGTTGGCGGCGAGACCCAGATGGGCCTCGATGGCCTCGCCGAGCAGGCTTCGGCGGAGGAACTGGCCCGCCTGGTCGAATGGTCGGCTCGCACCGTCACCGGCGACCGGGCCGAACTCGACTTCGAGCCGTCGGCGCGGGCCTGGGCCGCAGTATCGGTCGGGCCACGGGAGTGCCCGGGCGCCTCCAAATGCCCCCGGGGCGACGACTGCTTCACCGAGGCTGCTCGCCGAGCGGCCGCCGAGGCCGACGTGGTGGTGGTCAACACCCACCTCTACGGACTCGACGTGGCCACGATGGGCTCGATCCTTCCCGAGCACGAGGTCGTCGTGATCGACGAGGCCCACCAGCTCGAAGAGATCATCTCGGCCACCACCGGTGTCGAGATCGGACCCGGGCGGTTCCAGAACCTGGTCCGCACCACCAGGGCGATCCTCACCGCCGACGAGGCGCTCACCTCCGTGGCCGAAGTCGCTGGTGCCGCCCTGGCCGACGAGTTGTCCCCTCTCGTTGGCACCCGTCTCGAAGTCCCGATCGAGGGTCGGCTGGGCCATGCCCTCGCCACCGCCCGCGAACAGGTCGCCGCTGTGGTGGCGGCCGTGCGCAAGGTCCCAGGGGACGCTCCCGGCGATGTGGGGGCCCGCCGCGAACGTGCTCTTCAAGCCGCTGCCGGGCTGGTGGAAGACCTCGACCTGGCGATCAACGCCCCCGAGTCTCATGTGGCCTGGGTGGGTGGCAGCCCCGATTTCCCCGCCCTGGCTCTGACCCCGATCGACGTCTCCGAGATCCTGCGCGACGGACTCTGGAGCAAACGCACCGCTGTCCTCACCAGTGCCACCATCCCTCCGAACCTGGGGCCGACCATCGGACTCGATCAGGGATCTTTCGATCAGCTCGATGTCGGCAGTCCTTTCGATTACGAGCACAACGCTCTGCTGTATTGCGCGGCGGCGATGCCGGACCCTCGCGACTCCGGTTACGAGGCCGCCCTTCACCGCGAGCTCGAGTCCCTGATCGTCGCGGCCGGTGGCCGCACTCTTGCGCTGTTCACCTCGTGGAGGGTCATGGACGCCGCGGCGCGGTCCCTGGCGCCCCGCCTGCCGTGGAAGGTGTTCACCCAGCGCGACCTACCGAAGCCGGCCCTCATCGAGGCCTTCAGCGCCGACGAGACGAGTTGCCTCTTCGCCACCATGGGGTTCTGGCAGGGCATCGACCTTCCCGGGCCAACTCTCTCGTTGGTCACCATCGACCGGCTCCCGTTCCCCCGTCCCGACGATCCCGTCCTCGGCGCACGGCGCGATCGCGTCAAGGGCAGCGCGTTCCGGCTCATCGACCTGCCCCGGGCGGCGACCATGCTCGCTCAGGGTGCCGGGCGCCTCATCCGCAGCGCCGACGACCGGGGCGTCGTGGCAGTGCTCGACAAGCGCCTGGCCACGGCCAAGAGCTACCGCTGGGACATCATCTCGGCTCTGCCGCCGATGCGCCGCACCAAGGACCGGGGCGAGGTCGAAGCCTTCCTCAAAGAGATCCGCGACCGCTAACCCGGCCGCTAATCGCAGGATCCGATCGGTATCCGCTCCGATCCTGCGAACAGGCTGCGGACAGGCTGCGGACAGTTCGACACCGGTCACATCTCGTGACACCTGTGCGTCTGGAAGGGTGTGAAGGTCGATGCCCAGATCGCGGAGCAAGCACTGCTGAACGAAGACGACTTCATCGAGCTGTATCCCCGTCTCAGGCGTTTCGGCGCCGTGGTGGGGAGCCGCGAAGACGATCCCGACGATCTCGTGCAGGATGCCTTGACTCGACTGCTTGCCGTCGCCCGGCAGCCCGACGATCCCGAGCGCTATCTGCGCCGCACCATCGTGAACCTCGTCGTCGACCGGGGACGCCGTAAGACGAGATTTGCGGCCCGGGCTCCGAAGCTGGCCCAAGACCCAGCCCGACTCGACCGCTACCCATCGGACTTCGATGTGCTCGACAGCATCGCCCCCCAAGAGCGCGCCGTGCTCTGGCTGGCCGACGTCGAAGGGTGGCGCTTCGAAGAGATTGCCGCCCTTTTCGACAAACGTCCGGCGGCCATCCGCAAGCAAGCATCCAGGGCCCGCGCTGCTCTGCGGACCCACCTCGAAGGAGCTGAAGATGACTGATCCCCGTGAGCTGTTCCGTCAACGCGCAGAGCGCGGCACGCCGCGAGGCGCTACGTCGACTTGGGCCGCGGCCAACGAGCAGCCTTACGTCATCGACGCGCACCCGCCTTCGCGCCCCTCCCCTGCCCTGTGGTGGATGGCGGGGGCAGCGGCTTGCGCTCTGGTCGTCGCTGGGTTGGCCTTGGGCGGTTCAGATTCGAGTGAACTAGCGGTCGCATACGTCGGCGACGGATCCAACGACGGGCCAGCCGGTTGCCTCCTCGAGGTCGAGCCCGGGAGCGATCGGCCCTTGACCGCCTGGGTCGACTCCGCCGTGGCGGTGGACGGCATCAGCCAGGTAGAGGTCGTGGAGATCCGCCGGGGGACGATGACCCTCGTCCACCTGGGGCACCCAAACGTCGACGTCCAGGCCGGAACCCGGGGCATCACCTTCCATGCTCGGCCGGCCTCGGCAGCCGGCGAGCTGGCCCGGCAACCCGAGATCGAGCAACTGCGCTGCTGGCGGAGCCCCGATTGGGCGTGGGTTCCTGACGAGCCGCCAGCGGGCACCCGACCCGTCATCGCCTACTACCAACCCGATGCTGCGGCCGACATCCACCAACGCTGGCTCGACGTCCTCACCATCGAGGGCGTGCTCGCTGCCGAGCCGTTCACCCAACAACAGTCCTACGACGAGTTTGCTGAGTTGTATGCCGATCGCGCCGAAATGGTGGCCGCGGTCTCCCCCCAGATCCTGCCTCCGTCGGTGCGAATAGTGGCCGACGCGCAACTCGCTGACGAGGTGATGGCACAGCTGGAAGGTTCACCCGGGATCTACCGGGTCGTGGAGCCCCCACCTTCGCATTGGCTCGAACCTTCACAGATCGGCGTCGGCATCGACTCGGGGAATCCCGGCGGCCACATGAGCGACGCCACCACCACGACCGAGCCCTAATCGCAGGATCCGATCGGTATCCGCTCCGATCCTGCGGTTATGCGGCTACCAGGCGGCGAGGGCGGGTGACGGCGAGTCGGCGGGTCCGGCTCAGAAGCCGAGGCGCTCCAAGGCCGCCGGGCGGCGTTGCCAGTCCTTGTCGACCTTGACGAAGAGCTCGATGAACGCCCCCGGGGGTAGCTGCTCTCGCACCCGGATGCCAACCTCCTTGAGCACCGAGCCCTTCTTGCCGATGACGATCCCCTTCTGGGAGTCGCGCTC
>CAZEFG010000144.1:0-6401 GCA_964511355.1 uncultured Iamiaceae bacterium | reverse complement strand
ACCGCCACCGAAGGCAACCTGTTGCGCATCCAGGACCTACTGCGCGAGGTCCGCCGTCAGCTGCGGCCCCTCGAACGTCAGGCCGACGCGGCTCGCCGTCACGGCGATGTGGTGGCCGAATTGCAGGCCCTGCGCATCCATCTCGCCGGACGCGAGCTGGCCACCCTGCGCGCCAAACTCGACGCCGACGCCGGTACCAAGACCGAACTGACCGCCACCGAACGCGAGCACCGAGCCACCCTCGCCCAACTCGACACCGAGGTGATGGCAGCCGAGGCGCGCCTCACCGCGGTCGGCGGCGACGACCTGGGCGACCAACTGGTGCAGTTCGAATCACTGCGGGAGCGGGCCCGGGGTCTGCAGGCCGTGCTGGTCGAACGCAGCCGCGGTATCGAACGCGAACGGACCTCGATGGTCGACCGCACGGTCATCGACAACCTCGAAGCCGAACTGAGGCGCCTCGACCGCGATCTAGCCGAGGTCGACGAAACCGCCGTGGCGGTCCAACCTCGCCTCGCCGAACTCGAGGAGCAGGAAGCGGCTCTGGCCGCCGACCGGGCCCGGTTCGACACCGACTGGGGCGACGGAGTGGCGGCGCCGTCGGGTCGAGCCGCCGAGGTCCGCGGTGAGCTGACCGCTCTCGAAGGCTCCATCGTGCGCGGCGAGGCTGACCTGGCCCGAGTGCAGGAGCAGCTCGAAGAGCTGGCGGTCCGGGGTCAGACCCTCGAGGCTGAAGCGGCCCGCTTGCGAGCCGAGCTGACCGCTGCGGCTGAGGCCGAGGAACCCATCGTCGCTCGCCTCGACGCCGCCGAACAGCGTCGCGCCGCCGCCGACCAGAAGCTCGCCGAGGTCATCGAGAAGCGAGTCGAGATCGAGGCCGAGCGTCATCGTTGGCAGGCCCGGGCCGAGGCGTTGGGCCTGGCGCTCGATGAAGCCCGCGCCCGAGCCGGCGCCGAACGACTGGCCGATGTCGACGGGGTGCTCGGCACGCTTCTCGATGTCGTCGAAGTCGACCAGGGTTGGGAAGCTGCCTTCGAAGCGGCCGTGGGCGATGCGCTCACCGCGGTGGTCGTCGACGGGCTCGATTCGGGTCGCCGCTCGCTCGATGCTCTCCATGCCGGGTCCTTCTCAGGAGCCATCATCGCGCTCGGTGCCGCCCGGGTCCGGGCCGACGTGCCGTCGCTTCCGGTGGGCCGGCCAGTCCGAGGCCACGTTCGGTCGACCAACCCCGAGGTCGAGGCGCTACTCGACCACCTCCTCGGGCGGGCGGTCGTGGTCGATGGCGGTTGGCACGAAGCGGTAGATGTCGCGGTATCTCATCCCGAAGCGGTGGTGGTCACCCGCAGCGGCGACCGGTTCAGCGCCAGCGGCTGGCGCATCGGCGTCGCCGGCTCGGGCGCGACCCGCGCCGCGCTCGACGAAGCCAACGCCCGAGCCGATACCGCCGCCGACGAACTCGACCGCACCGACCGGGTCCTGGCCGAAGTTCGAGCCGAACAGGCCGCCGCGGCGGCTGACGAGGCGACGATCACCAAGGAACTCGACAGCAACGATGCCGTCGTCAGCGCGGCGAGCGATGCGCTGCAACGAGTCGAGTCCGAACGCCGCGACCTCGCGACCAAGGTCGAGTCGCTCACCGCTCGCCGCTCCGACCAGGCTCCGTTGCTGTCCCGCGAGCGCGAGCGCCGCGACGAGCTGGCCTCCATCCTTCCCGTCCTCGAAGACGAAGAGGCCCAGCGGGTTGAACAAGGCCGGGCGCTGGCCGAGGCCCGCACCCGGCTCGACCAGCGCACCGCCGCGCTGGCGCAGGCTCGGCGGGAACTCGAAGTCCAAGTGGCCGGAATCGAACAGCGTCGCACCGTGATGACCCAACGGCGCGGCGAGGTCGTCGCCCGCCTGGGTCAGGATTCCCAGGAGCGCGCCGAAGCAGTCGAGCGGCGGGTCGAGGTCGAGCGTCGGGCCGAAGCCACCATGCGGCTGACCACTCTGGTGGTCGAACGCCTGGCGGTCATCGAGTCCGAACTCGAAGGTTTGCACGAACGACGCCGCGCCCAGTCCAACGCCGCCAAGGGTGTCGCCGCCGAACTCGACTCTGCTCGGAGGCGGCGAGTAGAGGTGGAGCGGGCGCTGCAGGAGACCCGCGAACGCCTCAGCCGGATCGAGTTGGCCGACGCCGAGACCCGTATCCGCATCGAGACCTCGGTCGAGACGCTGCGTCGTGATCTCGACGTCGACCCCGACACGGCCATGGCCGCCGCCTGCCCGCCGCTGGCCGACGGGGTGACCCCAGCCGGTCGGGTGCGTGAGCTCGAACGTGAACTGCGGTTGATGGGCCCGATCAACCCCTTGGCCCTCGAGGAGTACGAGGCGCTCCAGGAGCGTCACACGTTCCTCGAAGCCCAGCTCGACGACGTCAAGGTCACCCGCCGCGACCTGGCCAAGATCATCAGGGCCATCGACGCCGAGATCGTCGAGGTGTTCGCCGCCGCCTATGCCGACGTGGCCGCCAACTTCGCCCAATTGTTCGAGACTCTCTTCCCCGGCGGTACCGGACGTCTGCGACTCACCGAGCCCGACAACATGCTCACCACCGGTATCGAGGTGGAGGCCAAGCCGTCCGGCAAGAACGTGAAGAAGTTGTCGTTGCTGTCGGGTGGCGAACGCTCACTCACCGCGTTGGCCTACCTGTTCGCGGTGTTCCGCAGCCGACCCAGCCCGTTCTATGTGATGGACGAGGTCGAGGCTGCGCTCGACGACGTCAACCTGCACCGCTTCCTCGATCTCATCCACGAGTTCCGGTCCGAGGCGCAGTTGCTGATCGTCAGCCACCAAAAGCGCACCATGGAAGCGGCCGACTGTCTCTACGGGGTCACCATGCAACCAGGTGGCTCGTCGCGGGTGGTCTCGGAGAAGGTGACCGCCACGGCCTGAGGCCCGGATTCTGCGGGTCCCGGACCGTCTGGGACCAGGACCAATCGGGATCACCCCGCGACCAGTCCGACGGGGAGCACCGGTAACCTGCGTCACAAGGAGGTCTCCGTGTCATGACCCCAGGCGACGCCCCCAACCCAAACCCCGAGCCCACGGGCGAGGATCCAGGTCTTGCTGACGCCGCGACCGATCACCGGCCGTCCTGGATGCCCCGTAGCGTGTTCCATGAGTCGCTCGCTGAGGGCTCCACCCCAGCGTCGCCCGGGGGCGCAACGTCGACGGCCTTGCCCGCGACGGGCTCGCCCGGCACAGGCTCGCCCGGCAGGATGACCACGACGCTCACGGCACCACCGCCGCCCCCGCCCCCGCTGTCTCCCTTCGGGGCATCCGCGGCGGGCGCCTCCGCGGAGTTCTCGGCCTCATCGCTGGCGTCTTACCCGACGACATCGTCTCCGAGTACGTCCGCGCCGCCATCCCCGCCCCGGGAGCCGACGGCTACGCAGCGGGCTGCCCGTTGGGTGGTGCCCGTTGCGATCCTGGCGGCGCTCGCCTTGTTCGCCGGCGGCACCATGGTCGGCTGGGCCTTGTCCGAACGCGAATCCGAGCAAGCCAGCGCCGTTGCCGACCGTGTCAACACCCCAAGCCAGGTCGACGGCGACCTGGTGCCAGGCGACGCCACGGAACCGGTAGCCGCCGTCGCCGAGGCCGTGGCCCCCTCGGTGGTTCAGATCAACACCGATTTCGGACTCGGGTCCGGTGTGGTGATGGATCGTGAAGGTCACATCCTCACCGCGGCCCACGTCGTCGAGGGCGCCACTGCGGTTCAGGTCCGCCTGCCCGACGGCACGATGTTCGAAGGCACCGTCATCGGTACCCACGCCGAAACCGACGTTGGCGTGGTGAAGATTCCCTCGAGTGATGCGCTGGTCCCGGCCATTCTGGGCGTCGACACCGACGTCCGTGTGGGGCAGATGGCGGTCGCGGTGGGTAGCCCCTTCGGGCTCGACCAGTCGGTCACCTCCGGCATCGTCTCGGCCGTCGATCGGCCCATCAACACCGAAGAGACCCGCTTGGTGGGCATGATCCAGACCGACGCCTCGATCAACCCGGGTAACTCCGGCGGAGCTCTCGCTGACCGGTACGGCCACGTCATCGGGATCAACGACGCCATCCGCACCCAGGGCGGCGGCAACGAAGGCATCGGATTCGCCATCCCCATCGACTTGGCGGCCGGTGTGGCCGACCTGCTGATCAAGGGCGAACCAGTTCAGATGGGATTCCTCGGGGTGGTCGCCTCCAGCGTGTTCGAAGGTCGAGCGGGCGCCAGCGTGCGGGAAGTGACACCCGGGACCGCCGCCGAGGCCGCTGGTGTGGTCCCTGGCGACCTGATCGTGAGCATCAATGGCCAACCGGTTCGTGACCTGAACGACCTCCGCGCCCGGGTGTTCACCATCCGACCGGGCTCGGAAGTCTCGCTCGTCGTGGTGAGAGACGGCGAGGAGATCGAGCTGACCGCAAGCATCGGTGCCTTCGAACAGTGACCGGGTCGCCGTAGAGCCTCTCTTCGTACTCATCCCGAGGCCGCGGTGCGATGAGGTGGTCACGCATCAGTAGGCTCAGGTGGCCATGCTTGAGCTGATCATCGCCATCGCCGTCCTGGCCGTTGTCATCACGGCCGCGGCAGTCGTAACCACCCGTCGCCGTAGGGGCCCAGAACTCGAACCGCCGGCGACCCGCACCGACACTCTGGCGCCGCCCAGGGCCGACACCGACACCATTGTCGTCCCCGACACGGTGCCGCCCGATCTGGTCGAAACGCCCGCACCGGTCGAACCCCCGGTGCCGGAGGCCCCGCCTCGCCTACGCGACCGTCTCGGCAAAGCCCGCTCCGCCTTCGCTGGCTATGTCGGCGGGATCCTCGGTCGCTCCGGGATCGACGAAGAGACCTGGGACGACCTCGAAGAGGCCCTGATCCGGGCCGATGTAGGCGTCGGTCCCACCACCGAGCTGCTCGATCATCTCCGCCAGCGGGTCAAGGACGAGGGAATTACCGCCCCCGCCGAGTTGCTCGAAGCCCTCAAGGCCGAATTGAAGACCCGCGTGGGAGCATTCGACCGCAGACTCAATCGCACCGTCGACCAGGGCCGGACCCCGGTGTGGCTCATCGTCGGGGTGAACGGCGCGGGCAAGACGACCAGCATCGGCAAGATGGCAGCACGCGAGGCCGCCGAGGGCCGCACGGTGCTCATGGCGGCCGGCGACACCTTCCGGGCGGCAGCCGCCGAGCAATTGGAGACCTGGGCCGAACGCACCGGCTCGGACTTCGTGCGGGGAGCCGAGGGTGGCGATCCCAGCTCGGTCATCTTCGACGGGGTCCAACGGGCCGCGTCCCGAGGTCATTCGCTGGTGCTCGCCGACACGGCCGGCCGTCTGCACACCAAGGTGAACCTGATGGAGGAGCTTTCCAAGGTTCGTCGCATCGCCGACCGCGAGCCGGGCCAGGTGGCCGAGGTGCTTTTGGTCATCGACGCCACCACCGGCCAGAACGGCCTCGCCCAGGCCAAGCAGTTCGCCGAGGCCGCCGATGTCACCGGCGTGATCCTCACCAAGCTCGACGGTTCGGCCCGGGGCGGGATCGTGGTGGCGATCCAGACCGAGTTGGGCATCCCGGTGAAGCTGGTGGGAGTCGGTGAAACCGTGGCCGACCTCATCGACTTTGAGCCCGACGAATTCGTCGACGCCATCTTCGCCGCCGAGTAGCCAAAATTAACGTCTCCGGGTTTCCCCCGTCAGCTCGACGTGGTAGGCCCATGGGACCGACTGCAGGAGGAGCATGGCTGTGGGTGCCATCAAGTTCATCGTCACGTTGCCGTTCCGTTTGGTGGCGTTGGCCATCATCATCCCGATCAAGACCGCCCTGGGCCTGCTCAAGTTCTCGATCAAGGCGGCACTGGTGACCACCCGTACCGCGTTCCGCTCCAGCCTGATCTCGCTGGCCGCCGGTATCGGTTTGGGCTGGTTCTTCACCTCGACGCCCACTGGTCGCCAGCTCGTCGATCAGGTGCGCGACCTGATGGGCAAGCCAGCTGGCCCCGTCGACGACGATCAGATCGCGGCGTTGGTTCGCACCGAGATCGCATCCGGTTCCAACACCTGGCATCTGCCCCAGCCAGATGTCTCGGTGGCCGGGGGAGTGGTCACCCTCACCGGCTCGGTGCCCCACAGCAGTGGGCAACTCGATCTCGAACGGGCCGCCGCTGCGGTGCGTGGTGTGGTGGCGGTCAACAACTCGGTCGAGGTCGCCGAAACGGCGGCGTCAGCCGAGGCCGATGTGTCGGCCGACAAAGTCGAAGCCGAGGTCGGCGCCTGACCGCTGGCCAGCATGCTCAGCTCGGCCACACTGCTCCGGTCGGCGACACCGCTTCGGTCGGATAGTCCCGCCGTTGAGATAGCATGGCCAACCGCATGTT